>NZ_JBATLB010000050.1:0-25627 GCF_049669965.1 Muriicola sp.
GCGCAACAAATATTGATGCGCTTTTTCTATTTTATGATTACGACTTATTGAAAAATATACCTCATACGTTCACCATCCTTATTGATGATCGTAAAGAGGGTTTTGCCATTTCTGGAGATCCTTCCAAATAGAAATCTCGCTTCCTGAATATCGTCTATGGTTTCACCGTTTACCTCCAGTATAACCTTTCCTTCCAGGTCGTACTCCCTATAGGTTTCCGGAACACCGATAACTTTTACACCCTTGTCTGTTTTATAGACCTTCTTATCATTTTCTGAAAGATTTCTAACCTCCAACCCCATGACAGGCAATTCTACTTGTTGTATTTTTTTTAGGGTTACCGGGACCTCCAGAAGATCGCCATCTCTTTCTATGGACACCGCTACAATATCGCCGGGACGTTTGGTAGACAGATACCCAGTAAGATCAGCAAATTTTCGCACTTTAATGTCATCCACTTGTTTAATGATGTCTCCCCTCATTAACTTGGCATCTGCTGCGCCAGAACCTTCTTCAATGCCATCTATGTATACACCTTCAATCTCATTGATCCCTTTTTCAATAGCATAGGGAGTTTTTAGTCCCGGGGCGGTGATCCCCAACAAGCCTTTCTGAACATTCCCGAATTCTAAAATATCTCCTACCACCTTTTTAGCAATATTACTGGGAACGGCGAATGAATAACCCACATAAGAACCTGTTTGAGAAGTAATGGCCGTATTGATCCCAATGAGATCTCCATTGGTATTGACCAGTGCCCCACCGCTGTTTCCTGGATTTACGGCAGCATCTGTCTGGATAAAGGACTGGTCCGCACCGCTAAGAGCTCTGGCTTTGGCACTTACGATCCCTGCTGTTACCGTAGAGGTAAGGTTAAATGGGTTCCCTACCGCTAAAACCCATTCTCCAACTTTAGTGTTGTCCGAATCACCAAAAGCCAGATAAGGTAGGGTATTGTCAGTGTCTATTTTTATTAGGGCGATGTCTGTATTTGGGTCCGACCCGATAAGTTCTGCATCGTATGTTTTGTTGTTATTTAAAGTAACCTTGAGTTCACTGGCCTTAGCAATTACATGGTTATTGGTAACTATATACCCATCAGATGAAATAATTACACCAGAACCTGTGCCAATTTGTGGCACCTGCCTTCCCCCGGATCCATAGAAAAAGTCCAGGAGACTAGAGGGTTCAGAACTTATGGTCATGTTTTTGACGTGGACAACTGCATTCACTGTTTTTTCTGCGGCATAGGTGAAATCGGCTTCATTCACGCCGCTTCCCGGGCTGGTAGCCGTGTGATTACTAGTTTGAAAAACGGGCATTTCATTACCGGTAGAGGTAAAAACTGGTTTGGCATTCTCTACAAAAAGCACATAGGCTCCCAAGGCGATGGCACCTCCAAAAATGGCTACCAACAATAAACTTGCTATTCTTTTCATCTTTTTAATCTGTTTTAATTTCTCTTAAAATTAAAGGTAATTCACGGGAACTCATTTTCCTTTAACTCCTTTTTAACTGCTAAAAATACCTTAAATAATGTCCTATCTTTGTACCTTGTTTTGTGCTATGGATCTACATTTTCACAAATACCAGGGAACAGGTAATGATTTTGTTATCATAGATAACAGACAATCTCATTTCCCCAAAAATGATACCAATTTGATCGCGCGTTTATGCGATCGTCGATTTGGCATAGGGGCAGATGGGTTATTACTGCTAGAGGATGACAATTCTGCAGATTTCACGATGATCTACTACAACGCCGACGGAAATTTGGGAACTATGTGTGGTAATGGAGGTCGCTGTCTGGTGTCCTTTGCTCATTCCCTAGGAATCGTAAAGGATAAGACGCATTTTATGGCAAGTGACGGTTTACACGAAGCTACTATTACAGGAGATCAGGTATCCTTAAAGATGACGGATGTAGATAAGATCAATAAAAAGAGAAATGCCTTTTTTCTGAATACAGGATCCCCTCACCATGTGCAGGTAGTGAAGGATCTCACTAATTTTGATGTGGTAAAAGAAGGGAGAAGGCTGCGGTTTGGCGTCTATGGAGAAAAAGGAAGCAATATCAATTTTGTAGAACAACTCTCCGAAAATACTTTTATGGTCCGAACCTATGAGCGCGGGGTGGAAGATGAGACCTTTTCATGTGGTACAGGTGTTACCGCTGTTGCTTTGGCCATGTATTACGCAGAGAAAACCAGCAGTACCGAAGTACACGTGCGAACAAAAGGTGGGGATCTTAGTGTGCGTTTTACCGCTGTGCAAAAAGGATTTAAGGAAGTTGTGTTGCAAGGGCCGGCATCATTCGTTTACAAAGGAACATTACAATGGTAAGTCTTATCGGAAAAAAAGTGGTGTTGCGCGCCTTAGAACCTGATGATCTCGATTTTCTTTACACCCTTGAAAACGATACGGGGCTATGGGAAATAAGTGGCACCCAAACCCCTTATTCCAGGCATATCCTAAAAAAGTATCTGGAAAATTCGCACAAGGATATTTATGAGGTAAAACAGCTGAGATTAGCCATATGTGATAAAAAAGAAGCCTTATTGGGACTTATTGATCTGTTCGAATTTGATCCTAAAAACCAACGTGTTGGACTAGGCATTGTGGTTCTTAAAAATAAGGACAGAAATAAAGGCATAGGAGCGGAAGCTATCGACCTGGTAACGTCATTCGCTTTTTCATCATTACAGCTAAGACAGGTCTATGCCAACGTGCTTGAAGACAATATGGCCAGTATTCATCTATTCAACAAATTAGGTTTCTCTCAATCCGGGATGAGAAAGGAATGGATACGATCTGATGGCCAATTTAAAAATGAAATCCTTTTTCAAAAGTTTAATCCATCATGTATCTAAGAAAAATTATTCTCGCTGTTTTACTGTTAGGACTAGTCATAGGAGGGATCTTTGTGTACTATGTTTACGGGGTATTTTTCTCTCCAAATACAGCCTTTCAAAACGAAGAGGCTTTTGTGTATGTTCCCTCTAATGCCAATATGACAGACATTCAGGAGCGGTTAGGTCCATTGTTGAAGAATTACGCATCATTTGAAGCAGTAGCAAAAAGAAAACAATACACGGAGCGTGTAAAGGGCGGTAAATATGTTCTGAGAAAAGGAATGAATAATAATGAGATCATTAATGCACTTCGCAGTGGTAATACCCCGGTCAAGGTGTCATTTAATAATCAGGAATCACTTGAAACGCTGGCTGGCAGGGTGGCTCAGCAGATAGAAGCAGACAGCCTTTCCTTGATGGATGCCTTCCGGGATCTTACTTTTTTAAAAGAACAGGACGTTAATCTGGATAGTAGCCTGGGACTTTATATTCCCAATAGCTATGAATTCTTTTGGAATACCTCTGGGGTCGATTTCAGGGACCGGATGGTAAAGGAGTACCAAAGATTCTGGAATGAAGAAAGGCGGAATAAAGCCCGCTCAGTAGGCTTGAGTCCTGCTCAGGTTACTTCCCTGGCAGCTATCGTACACAAAGAGAGTGCAAAAGTGGATGAACGCCCCAGGGTTGCAGGGGTATATCTCAACAGATTGCGTAAAGGAATGTTGTTACAAGCCGATCCTACCGTAATTTATGCCTTGAAACGCCAGCTCAATAATTTTGATACCATTATACGCCGAGTACTGTTTAAGGATCTTACCATAGATTCACCTTATAATACATATAAATATGCCGGCATCCCTCCTGGACCAATAGCGATGCCAGATATCTCTGCTGTTGACGCAGTATTAAATGCAGAGGATCACGATTATTATTACTTCGTGGCAAATGTTGAAAACTTTGGGTATCATAAATTTGCCAAAAACCTCCAACAACACAACCGGAATAAAGAGCAATACATCCGATGGATTAATAGCCAAAATATTAACAGATAGGCATTTTGTCGATAAATAACATCTGTTAATCGTAAAAATATCATAATTGTGACCTAAAGGTGAGGTTGTAAGAAAAAAGCTGCCATATCTTTGTAGTGTGAAATTTAAGCAAAACCCTTTTCGGTTTTTAAGTCTTAAGAAAACACAACTATGAGAAAGTGGATAAGTGTAATCTGTCCTCTTATCATGATTTTAATGTTGGCAAGTTTCGGAACTTCCCCCAAAAAGATTATTCAAGTTCCAGAATCACTGCTCGTTAAAGAACCTACGCTGGTTTTGTTTCCCAAAGACAGAACCATTATGCCTGCCTCCATGGTGATACCGCCCTTTGTGGGTAGTTCCTTTGTGGGATTTAAGGAGGCGCTGGCCTTTAAAGAATCTCAAGGCGATTATTTCACCATCAATACGCTGGGCTACCTGGGTAAGTATCAGTTCGGAATAGGAACCCTTCAATTAATGGGTGTTTACAACGCTACCAAGTTCCTAAACGATCCCACTTTACAGGAAAAGGTCTTTAGAACCAATTTAGCGAGAAATAAGTGGATCCTGAGAAAGGACATCCGCAGATTCGTTGGAAAGCGAATACGTGGCATTGAGATCTCCGAATCGGGTATTTTAGCAGCTGCCCACCTTGCAGGTCCTGGAAATGTCAAAAAATATCTTCGCTCTTACGGACAATTAGATGTAGCGGATGCTTATGGCACCAGTATATCACACTATTTGAAGAAGTTTTCGGGCTATGATGTATCCATCATAACCGCTAAAAGAAATCCAAAAGTATAATCTTTTAAGAACCCTCTTTAAAGCCCGATGATTCATTGGGCTTTTTTTATGCCAGAATCAGAAATATGGCAGGCCTTTTATGCAGCTCAGGACTCTGATGGCGCCATTCGGCAATGGTCTTTGTGCTGATAAATTCGGTGGGAAGGGTGATGTCTGCCGCCAGACATAGTAAGGTGTCCGGGGCCAGGTATTTAGTGACATCCAGAAAGAGCTTGTCATTGCGGTAAGGAGTCTCCATAAAAAGCTGCGTTTGATTTCTTTCTTTTGAGAGTTTTTCCAACATTTTCAGACTTTTTTTTCGTTCTCCCGATTCAATGGGAAGATACCCATTAAAGGCAAAGCTTTGGCCGTTAAGTCCGCTGGCCATTAAAGCCAGGAGAATGGAGGAGGGACCCACCAGTGGCACCACTTGTATCCCTTTTTCATGGGCCAGGCGCACCACATCTGCCCCGGGATCTGCCACACCGGGACATCCGGCTTCAGATAGTACTCCAATATTTAGTCCGTTCATACACGGATCTAAAAAGGCGGGGATCCTCTCTGGTTCTGTAAATTTATTGAGTTGCTCAAGATGCAAGTCGGGTTGAGACTTTCGGGGAAGGATCTTTTTTATAAAATGCCGCGCGGTCTTTTCATTTTCAACGATAAAGTAATCGATAGATTCAATGGCGCGTTTAATTGAAATAGGCAATACCTCCAGCGGTTCAGTTTCGCCCAGGGTAGTTGGGATAAGGAATAATTTCCCTTTGAAATGTTCCTTATTTTTCATGCGGTTGTTTTTTAGAAGATGTTAATTCCGGAAGTAACACATTACACGCCTTGTCAATCAGATCGTAGACTTTTTCAAAACCCTCTTGTCCGCCGTAGTAAGGATCGGGACCTTCAGAATAGGGCAGACCCGTGCCTTCCAGAAGTAACCTTACCTTCTTTTTATGGGCTTCCGACGGGGCTAAGGCGCAAACATTGATATAATTTTCACGGTCCATCACAAGAATATGATCAAAGGCAAAATAGTCGTCCTCTTTAAATTTCCGGCATCGTTGTCTGCTGATATCTATATGGTGTTCTTGAGCAACCTCTACGGAGCGGGGATCGGGACCTTTTCCTATATGATACCCTGCAGTGCCCGCAGAATCTACAAAGACATTTGAGCTGTCTGCTTTAGAACGCAAAATACCTTCTGCTAATGGTGATCTGCAAATATTTCCCAGACATACCATTAACACCTTTATTTTCATGGGAGTATTAGGAAAATTTCTTGGTCAGGTCTTCAATATACTTCCTGAACTGTTTGTCTGTCTCGGCCAGATTATCTACCGTCTTACAGGCATGCAGTACGGTGGCATGGTCTCTTTTTCCAATTTGAGATCCTATGCTGGCCAGAGAAGCTTTTGTAAATTTTTTCGCGAAGAACATGGCAAGTTGCCTTGCTTGTACGATATGGCGCTTTCTGGTCTTGGATTGAAGCGTAGCTACATCCATTTCAAAATAATCGGAAACGACTTTCTGGATATAGTCAATAGAAACTTCACGTTTCGTATTCTTGACGAATTTTTCGACCACTTGTTGTGCGAGCTCCAGGGTTACTTCACGTTTGTTGAAGGAAGATTGGGCAATAAGAGAAATAATGGCCCCTTCTAGTTCACGAATATTGGTTTTAATATGTTTGGCAACGTACTCTATGATATCATCGGGCATTTCAACCCCATCCCGGTATAATTTATTCTTCAGGATAGATATCCTGGTTTCGTAATCAGGATTTTGCAATTCGGCAGAAAGTCCCCATTTAAAGCGAGACAAAAGTCGTTGCTCTATGTCCTGCATATCAACCGGCGCCTTGTCTGAGGTAAGGATCACCTGCTTTCCATTTTGATGGAGATGATTAAATATATGGAAGAATACATCTTGTGTCCCCGATTTGCCGGATAGGAACTGTACATCATCTATGATCAGTACATCTATCAATTGATAAAAGTGAATAAAATCGTTTCGGGTATTCTTTTTTACTGATTCTATATACTGTTGGGTAAATTTCTCGGCTGATATATAAAGCACAGTGCGCTCCGGGTATTTATCCTTAATATCTACCCCTATGGCGTGTGCAAGATGCGTTTTTCCTAATCCCACCCCGCCAAAAATCAAAAGAGGGTTAAAAGAAGTACCTCCTGGCTTATTAGCAACTGCCATCCCTGCCGAACGAGCCAGCCTGTTAGAGTCACCTTCCAGGAAATTTTCGAAATTATAATTTGGATTAAGTTGGGATTCTATCTTGATGTTCCGTATTCCAGGAATCACAAACGGATTTTTTAACTCGGGATTCTTAGACTTAATAGGAACATCCATTTCCTGAGTCAGTACGTTGCCTCGGTTGGCACTAGGGATCCGTTCTGTAAAGGGTTCCTTGTTGCCATAGGTATTTTCCATTTTTATGATATACACCAACTTGGCCTGTTCACCAAGTTCTTTTGTCAGAGCAACTTTTAGTAGTTTAACATAATGTTCCTCCAGCCATTCGTAGAAGAATTTACTGGGAACTTGAATGCTGAGTGCTTTTTCTGAAAGTTTTACAGGTTTTATAGGCTCAAACCAAGTCTTGAATGCCTGCGGTTGGATGTTATCTTTGATAAATGCCAAACAATTGTTCCATACGGAATTAGCAGTAACACTCATTTTAAGAAATCTCTATTTAGTGGTTAGCGATTTAAGTCAGTTGGTCCAAGGAATATCGGAGGATGCTTCCTTTTAGAGTGAGACAAATATGTGAACAAAAAAGCTAAAAAAAAAATCATTTGAGGTTGAATTTATGCTTTTTTTTTCGCATGTTCCGGTACAATTCACTTCATCCTTAAATATATAGTTTTTAACTGAAAAATGGTACATCAAAATACTTTTTCTTTCCGAGTCAGATATAGCGAAACCGATCAAATGGGTGTGGTGTATCACGGAAATTACGCACAATACCTCGAAATGGGACGAGTGGAATGGTTAAGGTCCATGGGATTCTCTTATAAAAAGATGGAAAATGAAGGCATAATGTTGCCGGTAATCTCGTTAAAAATGGAATTCAAGAAATCTGCTACCTATGATGATCTGATCACTGTGAACACCAAATTGATAAAATTACCCATGGTACGGATTGAATTTGACTATAAAATACAAAACGAAGCGGGTGATCTGCTGCTTACAGCCAATACCGTGCTCGCTTTTATCGACATGAAAACCGGTCGGCCTACGAAATGCCCTCCCCAAATATTGCAGTACTTACAGGATCAGGGATTTTAGTTTAAAAGTTGCGTTGATCTGTTACTCCTTAACCAGTACCTCTTGAATGGCTTCAAATTTGCCTTTGATCTTTTGGAAATCACTTTTTGGTAGGGATAGACAGATTTTACACTTCATATCCATCGTTTGAGAAACCACGCGAAGCGAATGTTTTTTTACAATTCGCATCACTTTGTTCATGGAGACGTATTCAAATTCAAGGAATAGGGTTGCCATTAATTTCTTGCGCACGACCTTAGATTCCGTTAATGTCATTTGCGCTGTTGTTCTATAGGCCGAAACCAGTCCGCCCACACCAAGTTTTGTGCCGCCAAAGTACCTAACCACGGCTACTAGAATATTGGTGAGTTCAAACGCCTGTATTTGTCCGTAGATGGGAGTGCCTGCAGAATGAGAGGGCTCTCCATCATCGTTTACACGGTAGGATGTTTCTCCAACTCCCAATTGCCAGGCATAACAAACATGATTAGCTCCCGAATGTTCAGTTCTAAGGGTATCCAGCAACTGTTTTATATCCGTTTCCTGTTGTACGGGATAGGCGTACCCCAAAAATTTGCTGTTTCGATCTTTAAAAAGAACACCGGTTGTTGCAGTTTTGATTGTTTTGTAAATGTCCTGATTCTTTTCCATTAGAAGATCGCTACCAATAAAATACTAAAGATCGCCATCATAATACCTACCCAATTCTTTGCACTTAAGACTTCTTTAAAAAGCAATATTCCTAAAAGAGTAGAGAACATTACAATGGCCACATTATTGATCGTAAAAATGGAGGCACTGTTAAGGGCCTCATTTTGAAGTGCCCGTAGCAGAAAATAAATGGAGAAAAAATTAGGGACCCCTAGGGCAATTCCACCCAGAATACTTCGGGGGAGTATTTGCTCAGGGGATCTAAAGTGTTTGAAAATGACAAAGACAAGCCCACAAAGGGCGGCACTGGCAAAAACGGTGGAAGAAAAGACGGGAAACTCCTCTGAAGGCACCATATACTGTTCGGCATATTGGATGCTGGCATCAATGACCCCCGATCCAAGAAAAACAAGAAGTGGCAGATACAAAGACCTGCGGGTAATTGCCATTGAACCTTTCTTTACGGAAGTAAAATACACTGCCGTAAGCGCCAGTAGTATCCCGAGCATTTTTAAGGGGCCCAGGTCTTCTCCGTAAAAAATCACCCCTAAAAGCACGGGGATCGTTAAGGACATTTTTGTGGCAACGGAAGCCACAGAAACCCCAAGTATCTGAGAGGTTCTCGCCATTAAATTAAAAATAATTATGAACAATAACCCCAGAAAAAGGGTGCCAATAAACCATTTTTTAGTAGGAATCTCAGCTAAGTGCAGTCCGGTATCCGAAAGAATAAAGCCAACAGAACAGGCGGTAATATAATTCACGATAATGGCATACAGGGTTTGTACGCGAAACCTGGCGTAAAGTTTAAAGATCACAAAGATTAGACTAGAGCATAGGATACTCAGTGCCAGGTCTATCATATCATAAATGCGAATTAAGTTCTGTGACCTCTTCTTTGCCTACATTTAAATGCCAGGTTCTAAACCCAAGGCGCTGCGCACTTTGTATATGAATAAGCGTATCATCAACAAAAAGTGTTTCATTTGCTTGTAATTCATGTTGTCTTAAGATGGTGTTGAAAATCTCCTCTTCAGGCTTTGCCATCCCAAGAAGATGAGAGAGATAAAAGCCTTCAAAGCACAACTTAAAAGCATTGTACTTTTCAATTCCCATGTGCGTTTTTACTTTATCAATATGGAGTTCATTCGTATTACTTAATAAGAATAATCGGTAGTTTTTTTTTAGTGCAAGATTTTGAAGGAATTGAAGTCTGGTTTCAGGGAAATCTAAAATGATGGCATTCCACGCTTTAATGATTGCTTCTCTTGTTATACCTGGCAGTAGTTGCCCGGCTGTTTTTAAGAATTCTGCCGTTTCTATGTCACCTCTTTCATACGAGTTTGCAAGAGACAACAGGCCATCTGGAATTTCAGTGAATCCCGCACTCGCTAGGGTTCTAATGGTGGCAGATTTGTCGAGATTGATAAAGACATCCCCAAAGTCGAATAGTATATTCTTAATCATTTCGCAGAATTTTTAGGGAGTCGGACCCTACTTTCAATTCGTTAACCTCTTTTCCTGAGATCACAGGTGCCTTAAGTCCTTTTCCAAAAGATTGGTTGCCGGTAAAGATCCTTGCCTCATCCCAAAGATTTGCCTTAATAAAAGCTTTAAGCGTCATGGCACCACCTTCTACAATTAGACTTTGTATGTTCCTCTTGAATAAAACCTCACAAATCTGCTTACCAATATCCCTGGAGAAATCTATCCCTTCGTAATGAACACCGGGCTGAGTAGTTTTCTGAATATTTTTCTGTGTAAAGATCACGGTATCAGTACTATTATCAAAGATATGATAGGCACTGGGTGTTTTCAGGTCCTTATCCAGGACGAATCTTAGGGGCGACCTACCCGCCCATGATCTTGTGGTTAATTTGGGGTTGTCCAGAAGAACCGTATTAGTGCCCACCAAAATGGCCTGCTCCTCACTTCTCCATTGGTGTACTTTTTGACGGGAATAAATATTTGTGATCCAGACAGGATGGGGCTCGTTTGCATCTGATTTTTTCTCGGGGGCGATAAAACCATCAAGGGTTTGTGCCCATTTAAGGATGATATAGGGTCGCTTCTTTTCATGGAACGTAAGAAACCTTCTGTGATGTTCCCTGCAGTTGCTTTCCAAAACGTCTGTAATTACTTCAATGCCTGCTGCCACTAGTTTTGCAATTCCTTTACCAGCTACCTTATCATGAGGGTCTTTTACACCGATGACGACTTTGGGGATCTTGGCTGAGATGATCAAATCTACACAAGGGGGTGTTTTCCCATGGTGGGCACAGGGCTCAAGGGTCACATAGAGGGTAGATTCTTTAAGCAGCTCCTTATTTTTTACAGATTGGATGGCGTTCACTTCTGCGTGTGGCCCTCCAAAAGGACTGGTAAATCCTTCTCCAATGATAATATCCCGATGTACGATAACACAACCAACCATAGGGTTGGGCGCAGTAGTCCCCAGGCCGTTTTTGCCTAGTTCAATACTTCGCAAAATATATTTTTCATGTATCTTCACCTCGCAAAAATAGGATATTAATAATGATTTCAGATGCCCTTAAAATCAGGGATATAACAGCCGCAGACAACGCCCAGTTAGCGAAGCTTATCCGCACTGTTTTAGAGGAACACCAGGTTACTAAGATTGGAACTACCTATGCCGACCCTATACTGGATTCTTTATACGAATATTACGATAAACCCAGAGCGGCATACTTTGTTGTGGAGCGGGGAGATACAATTCTTGGAGGTGGCGGAATAATTACCTTAGAGCGGTATGACGGGAATGTTTGCGAACTGCAAAAAATGTACTTTTTGCCGGAGGCCAGGGGGTTGGGTATGGGCACCAAAATGTTGAAACACTGTTTAGACAGAGCGCAGCAGGAAGGTTTTGAATCTTGTTATCTAGAAACCATGCCGCATATGACCAACGCTCTATCACTTTACGAAAAATGGGGTTTTGAATACCTGCAATCTCCCATGGGAGATACTGGTCATCATTCTTGTACGGTATGGATGCTTAAAAAATTGAGACCCTGATATTCTTGTTATGTTGCTAAAGGAAATAAAAAATATATTCCACAAAGAATTGGACCATCAATTTGGTAAATCTGAGGTAGCGCATTTCTTTTATTATTTTGTGGAACACTATTTAGGACTGCCTCGCTTTCATTTGGCTATTCATCCCCAGTGGATTATCACAAAAGAGGAAGAATCTCACTTTTTTAAAGGTCTCGCCGAATTAAAAAATGGAGTGCCTGTACAATATATTTTGGGTTCCACCACCTTTATGGACCTGCGCTTTATGGTAAATGAGCATGTGTTGATCCCAAGGCCCGAGACAGAAGAATTGGTCCAATGGGTAATAGAGGACCATAAAAGCTCCAAAAAAATGCTGAATGTATTAGATATTGGAACCGGAAGCGGGTGTATTGCCATTGCCTTGGCAAAGTACTTGCCGAGCGTACATGTGACCGCGCTCGATGTTTCAAAAGAAGCTTTGGCTGTGGCCAGATACAACGCAAAGGTAAACAAGGTGAATATGGAATGCCTTGAGGCCGATGTCCGAACTTTGGAGATTGGGGAGGATGCCTATGACATTATTATTTCCAATCCACCCTATGTGCTCGAAAAGGAAAAGCCTAAGATGCAGGATCACGTAAAGAATGCTGAGCCCGCTTTAGCGCTATTTGTCCCAGATTTGCAACCTTTGATGTATTATGAATATATTGCAAAAGTGGCTAAAAAAGGCCTGAGAAAAGGGGGAGGACTGTACCTGGAGATCAATGAACAATTTGGTAAAGAAGTGAGCAAACTGTTGAGGTCACATAATTTGATGAATATTGAAGTAAGGCAAGATCTCCATGGGAAGGATCGTTTTATAAAATCTGAAGTATACCAAAAATCCGACTTACAAGGTAACCTATGAATATTGAAGAGCAAATCAAAAGACTAAGGGAAGAATTACACGAGCATAATTACAACTACTATGTTTTAGATGCGCCTGTAATATCGGACTATGAATTCGATATAAAGTTAAAAGAGCTTCAAAAGTTGGAGGAGGCACATCCGGAGTTCAGTGATGCTTCATCTCCAACAATGAGGGTAGGGGGTACGGTTACCAAAAACTTTAACACTTTGGTACATGAGCAGCGAATGTATTCCCTGGATAACTCCTATTCTAAAGAAGAATTACTGGAGTGGGAACAACGGCTAAAGCGTAATTTAGGAGATATACCTATACTTTTTACTTGTGAGCTAAAGTACGATGGAGCCTCCATAAGCCTGAGCTATGAGAACGGGTCGCTCGTTAGAGCCCTTACCAGGGGGGACGGATTTCAAGGCGATGAAGTAACTGCCAATGTTAAAACCATTCGTTCTGTTCCCTTGCAGCTAAGGGGAGACTACCCCTCTAAATTTGATATACGCGGTGAGATAATTTTACCATTAGAAGGGTTCGAAAAAATGAATGAGGAGCGTATTAATAATGGGGAAGATCCATATATGAACCCCAGGAATACGGCATCCGGAAGTTTAAAATTGCAGGATAGTACTCTGGTGGCAGAAAGACCTTTAGATTGTTTGTTGTATGCCCTGGTTGGCAGAGATCTTCCGGCGGGGACCCATTTTGAACTGCTCAAAAAGGCCCGGAGCTGGGGTTTTAAAATTCCCATGGAGGCAAAGTTATGTTCGTCAATGGAGGAGGTTGTTTCCTTTCTGGAATACTGGGATGTTCACAGGCATGAATTGCCTTATGAAACTGATGGGGTAGTAGTTAAGGTCAATAATTTGCAACAACAGGAAGAATTGGGCTTTACTGCCAAATCGCCTCGTTGGGCCATTGCCTATAAGTTTAAGACTGAACAAGTAAGTTCAGTCCTGGAAAAGATTACGTATCAGGTAGGGCGAACCGGTGCAATAACCCCGGTAGCTAATCTTCAGCCGGTACTATTGGCCGGTACTACCGTAAAGCGCGCTTCCCTGCATAATGCAGATCAGATAAAAAAGCTCGATATCCGGGAGGGGGATACAGTTTTTGTAGAAAAAGGAGGGGAAATTATCCCTAAAATTGTGGGTGTCGACCTCACAAAAAGGCCTGTAACATCTGTTCCCACAGTATATATTACTCATTGTCCTGAATGTGGTACCGCACTTCAAAGAGAAGATGGTGAAGCGCAACATTTCTGTCCAAATGCAGTAGGCTGTCCTCCACAGATCACAGGCAGAATCCAGCATTTTATTTCCAGAAAGGCTATGGATATTGATGGGTTGGGGGCGGAAACCGTAGAACTGTTATTTAAAGAAGGACTAATTGAAAACTATGCAGATCTCTATACCCTCACCAAGGAACAGATCATCCCTTTGGAACGGATGGCAGAAAAATCGGCTGAAAACCTGGTACAGGGCATCGCAGATTCTGTACGGATTCCATTTGAACGGGTGTTATTTGCGCTAGGGATCCGTTTTGTTGGAGAGACCGTGGCAAAGATTCTCGCAAAAGCCTATAAAAATATCGATGCCTTGATGGTAGCATCTCCAGATGAACTGATGCAGGTCAATGAGATTGGGCAGCGTATAGCGGAAAGTGTTGTTTCTTTTTTCCAGGAGGAAAAGAACAGGCAGATCATAGACCAATTAAAAAAGTATGGTTTACAATTTTCGCTAACCGAGGAACAGTTGCAAAACCAGACAGAGCTGCTAAAAGGGTGCACGCTCGTAGTCTCTGGGGTTTTTGAAAATATAGAGCGCACTGAGCTCAAAAAGCTCATAGAGGATAATGGGGGAAAGGTCAGTTCTTCAATTTCCTCGAAAACTTCGTACCTGGTGGCCGGTAATAATATGGGACCAAGTAAGCGTGCTAAGGCAGAGTCGCTGGGTGTCCCTATTATCTCAGAGGCCGATTTTAAGAAATTGATAGAAAAGACATAGTATTTAAATGTGCCTTCACAATGAACTTAGTACACAGTCTTCAAGATTTTTACACCCTGGTAGAATATGCGGCAACGCCGCCTAATGATTGGTCCGATGAGGGTGCTGCCTTGTGGTGGGATGCCAAAGGAAACTGGGAGAAGTCTCATGAATTAGTAGACTCCCTTAGCACCCCTTCCGCATGCTGGATACATGCGTATCTGCATCGAAAAGAGGGCGATCAATGGAATGCTGGCTATTGGTATCGCAGAGCCCAAAAACCTATTCCTCAGATTTCGTTGGCAACCGAGTTTGAAAATTTAGTTGCTGCACTTCTGCTTCCCTAGGCTTTGAGTACAATTCGATACCGGGCTTTGCCTTTTTCTAAATGTTCCATGGCCTCATTTACTTTTTCCATGGGGAATTCTTCTACCATGGGGTAAATATGGTGCCTTACGCAGAAATCTAACATAGTAGCTGTAAGAGCAGGGCTGCCCAGTGGACTGCCGGCAACCGATTTTTCGCCCATGATCAGTGAAAATGCCGGGATGGCCATAGGCTCCAGTACCGCGCCTACAGTGTGCAGTCTGCCTTTTGGCGCCAGGGCACCCAGATAGGAATCCCAATCAAGGCTTACATTGGTTGTATTTAGGATAAAATCTAAAGATCCTTTAATGCTCTCCAATTCTTCTGGTTTTTTTGAGTTGATAACCTTCGTGGCTCCCATTCCGAGTATCTGTTCTTTCTTATCGGGATTGGAACTAAAGGCAATGACCTCGCAGCCCCATTTATTCAGGAACTTTAACGCCATATGACCCAGACCCCCTATCCCGATCACTCCAACTTTATCGGTTGGTTGAACGCCGGCTAAAATGATGGGGTTAAAAACTGTGATCCCACCACATAGTAACGGTCCGGCTTTGGCCATATCTATCTTTTTAGGCAGGGGAACAGTCCAGGACCAGTGGCCTCTAACGGTATCAGCAAAGCCACCGTGCCGCCCAACGATCGTAGATTCAAGACTATAGCACAAATGATGCTGCCCTTCCATACATTGTTCACAGTGCATACAGGAAGCGGAGTTCCATCCTAATCCAACCTTGTCTCCCACCTTCACTTTTTTTACCTTGTCTCCGGTGGCTATTACTTCCCCAACTATTTCATGACCCGGAACAAAGGGGTATTGGGTCATGCCCCATTCATTATTGAGCATGCTAAGATCAGAATGGCAAATGCCGCAATAATGTACTTTTATATCAACTTCCTCGCTGCCCAATGGGCCCAGTTCATAAGAAAATTTCGATAATGAACCGCCAGCTTCCTGGGCGGCATAGGCATGTACCTTACTCATATATACTATATTTAGATTAATTATAAAGATACGGGATAAGAATAGATTTAAGGCCAGGTAATCTCCAGATCATTTTAAAAATAACCTTAATGTAAAGTAAAATTTTCGCAGTAGATGTCCTACAAAGTTGAGATTTGAACTAGAAGCTCACTTTTAACGATATAGTAGATCAGCATCTGACCTACACGGAGATGGATATTCCCTCCGCATTACTTTTTTTGGAGTCCTCAAAGTAAAAATCAATTCGCCCCAGATTGATTCCGTAACATCCTACCTGATTAATCAATACTGCCTGGTCTCTTCTGTTATTGCGAATAACCGGTCTTTCCAGAAAAGTGTGGGTATGGCCACCAATGATCAGATCTATGTTTTCAGTTTTGGAAGCCAGGAGCACATCACTAGGGGTTTGAGGATCATTTTTATATTCGTATCCCAGATGAGAAAGACAAATGACGAGGTCACATTTTTTGTCTTCTTTGAGTTCACGACTCATATCCTGGGCTATCTCAACCGGATCCAGGTATTTTGTCTCCTTATATAGTTTTTTTGTGACCAATCCGTCTAAAGCTATGCCCACACCAAAAACACCCACTTTTAGTCCGTCTACCTCAAAAATTTTGGAAGGAGCAGTGAAACCATCCAGGACGGTGTTGCTAAAATCATAGTTAGCCGAAAGAAAATCAAAATTTGCATAAGGCATTTGAGCTAGCAGACCATCAACCCCATTGTCAAAATCATGATTGCCAATGGTTGCCGCATCATACTTCAGGGCACTCATCAATTTAAATTCTAATTCCCCCCCGTAAAAATTAAAATAGGGCGTTCCCTGGAAGATATCCCCCGCATCCAGGAGCAGGGTATTTGGATTTTCATTCCGTATCTCAGAGATTAGGGTAGCCCTTCTGGCCAATCCACCTAAATTTGGAAAGCTAGCGTGGTCTTGCGGGAATGGGTCTATATGACTGTGTACATCATTGGTATGTAAGATGGTGATATGTTTTTTTGAAAACGACTTACAACTAGTTAATAAGCCGCCGCCAAGACTAACAAATCCTGCACTCGAGAGTGTATTTTTTACAAACGATCTGCGTCTCATGGTTGCTTTATTTGAATAAAACGATCATCTACCTTGGCTTCTAAAGTATCTACCTTTTTAAAATAGTCTATCATCGCATTTCTCAGGAGATAGTCTAATTCGGTTACGCTTTTGTTGTCCTGCAAGAAGTCCATATTGCCTCCACCTTGCAGCAGGTAGTCTATGGTACCCACGTAATAGGTTTTGTTCTCATCGAAAGGCTTCCCCTGTATGTTGACAGATTGCAAGGAGCCTTCTTTATTAAGGATAATCTGCATCCCACTGATAGGTTGAGGCCTGTTAGATGCAATTAAATAACTGATCATTTCCCTGACCGCTTTTCCCGGAAGTTCAAGGACCACAATATAGTTCTCAAAAGGCATTACTTCAAAGGCAGTTCTGGAGGTTACATTGCCCGCGGAGATAACATTGCGTATGCCACCGTAATTGAGCATTACAAAATCTATTTCATGACCGGATCTAAGACTAAAGATGGGCTGGGCTTGTTGGTATAAAATATCGGCCATGAGATTACCTTCCGAGCTGTTTAAAGTGCCATCTGTTCTCACAATGGCATTTGGGGCATATGCCAGGACGCTGTCTAGCACGGAATTAATTCGTGAACGATACGGCGCCACAAAGTTTTCAATGGAATCGTTGGGTGATAAATCTGAAGTGATTCCAAGCTGTTCCCCCTTTATGGCAGTTAGCTTTGGCGGACGTTGAGTACAGGCAGTAAGAAGAACAATTGTTATGAATACAACAAAAAGTTTCATATTTAAAATATCTAAAGGTGATAACTTAGCCACGTAAATTGCAGGGAGAATAGTTATCTTTACCGAAACGTAAAGATAGATGTTTTTACAGGGACTCAAGGACAAATTCAAGCAGAAATCTGGGGAGAAATATCTCAAGAACGAACTTTTAAAAGTTCAGGATCTTGAAAGGAATTTAAAGGGAATAAAAAAAGTGGGAGTCATTGTTGATCTGGACACATTTCAAGAGTCAGATCTTTTTTACCAGTTTATTGAGATGTTCAGTTTAAGACCAAATGCCGTTAAAATTATAGGTTACAAGGCATTTTATGATAAGAATTCGCCTTATGCAACGCCTGTTTTTTCAGATAAGGACCTGGGGTGGGGTGGTGCCGTGGAAAATAGTTATGCCCTTGAGTTTTTGACCAAGGAGTACGATCTGCTGCTGAATTATTACACGCAGGATACCCTGATCATGAAACTCATGACGGCAAAGACAAAAGCAAGAATTAAGGTTGGTTTTGCAGAGTTAAATCCGGCTTTGAATGATTTGATATTACAAACCCGGCTACAAGATTTTAATACTTTCAAATCAGAGCTAAAGAAGTATTTAAAAGTAATGAACGAAGTATGAGTATGGAGCAATTATATGGAACGGGAGTTGCCCTGGTGACCCCTTTTAAAAAGGACGGTTCTGTTGATGTAGAAGCACTCAGGCGGGTGGTGCGCTATTCTATAGACGGTGGTATAGATTACCTGGTGGTGCTTGGAACTACAGGCGAATCCGTTACCTTAAATGCGGAAGAGAAAAAATTGGTTGTTGCAACAGTAATCGATGAGAACAAGGGAAGCCTGCCCCTGGTGATAGGAATAGGAGGGAATAACACCTCCTTGCTGGTAGAAGAATTAAGAAATGCAGAATTAGATGCCTTTGATGCGGTACTATCTGTATCTCCTTATTATAATAAACCTACCCAGGAAGGGATCTACCAACACTATAAATTGTTAGCATCGGTATCTCCAAAACCTATTATTTTATACAATGTACCCGGAAGAACCGGTAGCAATGTTCTTCCCTCAACTGTTGTGCGCTTGGCACAAGACTGTCCCAACATTGTCGCTATCAAAGAAGCTTGCGGAAATATGGACCAGATCAGGCAACTGCTGAAAGAAGTGCCTGCCGGCTTTTATGTGATATCTGGAGATGACAGTACCGCCCTGCCCACGGTGGTAGAGGGAGGTATTGGCGTAATTTCAGTACTGGGCCAGGGAATGCCCGTAGAAATGAGCAAAATGATGCAGCTTGGACTCAATGGAGACTATGAAGATGCTTTTCAATTGCACCATGCCCTCAGCCCGGGAATGGATCTGATTTTTGAAGAAGGAAACCCTGCCGGGATCAAAGCAATTTTTGAAAGCCTGGGAATTTCAACCGCTGTGGTGCGCTTACCATTGATAGAGGCAACACCGGCTTTAAAGGCAAGGATTGCCAACTTTGTGAGGTCATTTGCCGTATCCATATGAGAAGTATTCGTTAAATCTTCCTCAAAATGAGTTGTTTAAAGGGCTAAACACACTATGTTTATAGTGATTTTTTAGTTTTTTATTCCACTTAGAATCCTTAATTTTGCAAAATGTTTTTGAAGTACCGAATCTTGCTTATGTTGGCCGTCGTGGCTATTTTGTCTCAGTCTTGTAATGAATACCAGAAGGTATTGAAGAATGAAGATGTAAAGGCGAAGTACGACCTGGCTGAAAAATACTATGAGGCCAAGGATTTTAAAAGAGCCAACCGGTTATTTGAACAAATCGCGCCCAAATATGTGGGGAAACCTCAAGGTGAGCGTGTTCAATTTTTCTTGTCGGACACCTACTACAAAGTTAAAAATTACAATTTTGCAGGGTATCAATTTGAACGGTTTTTGAAATCGTATCCCAAAAGTGACAAAGCAGGAGAGGCTTCATTCTTAGGAGCTAAAAGTTATTATATGTTGTCTCCCAGTTACTCCCTGGATCAGACGGATACAGAAAAGGCCCTTGGAAAACTGCAGAATTTCATCAACAGTTATCCGGAATCTGAGTTTTTGCCGGAAGCTAATGCAATGGCCAAGGAACTTACTACCAAAAAAGAGAAAAAAGCCTTCGAAATAGCTAAACAATTTACCAAATTAGGTAACTCCTATATACTGGACTACAGTGTCTCCGCAGTAGCTGCCTTAGATAATTTTGTTTCTGATTATGCTGGAACAATTTACAGGGAGGAGGCTCTTTACCTAAAGTTAGTTGCTACCGCCAACCTGGCGATAAACAGCACCTTAAACAGGAAAGAGGAACGATTACAGACTGCAGAAGCGGCCTATAATAACCTCCTGAAATATTACCCCAATACCAGCTTTTTGAAAGACGCTGATAATTTACTTGAGAAAGTAAGTAAAGAAATGATCCGTTTTAAAGAACAAGAAATTTTATCCAAATGAATATGAACGATTTAAAGAATTCTAAGGCACCGGTTTCTACGGTAACTATCAATAGGAATGAATTCGATCAGAAGACCGATAACATTTACGAAGCAATCTCTATTACTGCTAAGAGAGCCATTCAGATCAATTCAGAGATCAAAAAGGAACTTTTAGAAAAATTGGAAGAATTTGCTACTTACAGCGATAGCCTCGAAGAGGTTTTTGAGAATAAGGAGCAGATCGAAGTTTCTAAATTCTACGAAAAACTGCCGAAACCACACGCTATGGCCATCACAGAATGGTTAGAAGACAGAATCTACTACCGCAATACTGAGAAAGACGATCAATAAATGTTAGCCGGCAAAAAGATCCTTTTGGGAGTTACCGGAGGTATTGCCGCCTATAAGACCACATTCTTAGTACGCTTATTAATAAAAGCCGGCGCCGAGGTTAAAGTAATTTTAACGCAAAGCGCCGTTTCTTTTGTCACCCCCTTAACGTTAGCCACACTCTCCAAAAATCCTGTACATCTCGACTTCGTAAATGAAGCGGATGGAACACTCGATTGGAATAATCACGTAGAACTTGGCTTGTGGGCAGACCTAATGATTATTGCGCCGGCAACTGCCAACACCTTATCCAAGATGGCCAATGGCAGTAGTGACAATCTTCTCCTGGCAACTTATCTCTCTGCCAAATGCAAAGTGTTTTTTGCTCCGGCAATGGATCTGGATATGTATCAGCATCCTACTACCAAGGCCAATTATCAAAAATTACAGTCCTTTGGAAATATAATGATCCCAGCTACTTCTGGTGAATTGGCAAGCGGATTGGATGGCGAAGGGCGCATGGAAGAGCCGGAAAAGATAGTTGAATTTATAGAAGACTACCTAAAAGAAGGCTTGCCGCTCTCGCATAAAAAAGTTCTAATCACCGCAGGCCCAACCTATGAGGCCATAGACCCTGTGCGTTTTATTGGCAATCACTCCAGTGGTTTGATGGGTGTAGAACTGGCAAAAAAAGCGGCCTCTTTGGGAGCAGATGTGGTCCTTGTGTTAGGTCCATCGGCAATCCAGATCAATGATACATCCATTCAGGTGATACGTGTTACCTCAGCAGACGAGATGTACGTTGCCGTAATGGAAAATTTTAAGAATGCCGAAGTGGTCATAGCCGCAGCCGCCGTTGCGGATTACAAGCCTAAAAACCGGGCAAAAGAGAAAATCAAAAAATCTTCAGATTCTCTGAACATAGAGCTTGTAAAAAATAAGGATATCCTGCTTTCTATGGGGAAATCCAAGACGGGTCAGTATTTGGTTGGATTTGCTTTGGAAACGGAAAATGAGTTGGCTAATGCCCTTCAAAAATTAAAAAAGAAAAATCTGGATGCCATCATTCTCAATTCCTTAAAAGACGAAGGGGCAGGCTTTGGCGGTAGCACCAATAAAATAACCATTATAGACAAGAATTCCTCAATTAAAGCGTTTGAAGTAAAGACCAAAGCCAAAGTTGCTTCGGATATTTGGAAAGAAATCATCTCCAAGATGCATGCGTAAATTAGTAATCCTCTTTTTAGTTCTGCTTGTGTCCTCTGCTGTTACAGGACAGGAACTCAATTGCGTTATTACGGTAAACTCGGATCAGGTTAGCCAGACCAATCAACAGATCTTCAGGACGCTGGAACGTTCCCTAAATGATTTTGTGAATAAAAATAAATGGACCAACCGGGTGTACAAGGAAAATGAACGCGTAAATGCAAGAATGTTCATTACCGTCAACAAATTTGAATCCAACAGGTTTGAGGCCAATATTCAATTACAGTCCTCTCGCCCGGTCTTTAACACCTCCTATGAGAGCCCTGTATTTAATTATAAAGACAACCAGTTTAATTTTGAGTATATAGAATTTCAACCCTTGATCTATAACCAAAACGTTTTTGAATCAAACCTGGTGGGTGTTATGGCTTACTATGTATACATTATTCTGGGTCTGGATGCAGATACCTATGCCCTGGAAGGCGGCACAGATTTTTACAAGGAAGCGCAAAAAATAGTTACCCAGGCACAAGGCAGTAACTTTGCTGGCTGGAGCCAATCGGCCACTGATAATCGCACGCGATTTGTCCTAATAGATAACTTGCTATCTAACACTTTTAGGGAATACAGGATTGCCATGTACAACTACCATCGCAAAGGATTAGACATTCTGGGAGACAATAACAGTACAGGCAAACAAGTGATCTCGGGTTCTATGCGATTGTTCGAAACTCTTATACAGCGCAGACCTAACGCTTTTTTGATCCAAACCTTTTTTGATGCTAAATCTGAAGAGATCCTCAATATTTTTTCTGATGGTCCTCAAGTAGATGTCGTCGCTCTAAAAAACACTTTGAATAAAGTAGCACCCTTTTATTCCTCTACCTGGAATGAGATAAAATATTAAGTTCCTCCGTTTTTTTACAGCACATAATCGGTTATCTTTACGCTACATTTAAGCGAAGGATTTGCTCACACACCTCACCATAAAAAACTATGCCCTGATTGAAGATCTATCGGTCTCCTTTCAGAAAGGTTTTAGTACCATAACCGGAGAAACAGGGGCCGGGAAATCAATTTTTTTAGGTGGTTTGTCGCTGGTGCTTGGAAAGCGGGCCGACCTTAGTTCGTTGCGCGACAAAGAGTTGAAATGTATCATAGAGGCCGAATTTGAAATAGAACAATACGGGTTAAAGTCCCTTTTTGAAACCTATGATCTCGATTATGATCTGAGAACCATCCTAAGACGAGAGATCCACCCCAATGGCAAGTCGCGGGCATTTGTAAACGATTCTCCCGTAAACCTGGATGTAATGTCACAACTGGGACAACGCCTTATTGACATACATTCACAACACCAAACCCTGGAGCTTACTGAGAATGAATTTCAGCTTAAGGTGATAGATGCCCTGGCAAATAATTCTCAAATACTCTCTGCATACAAGGAACATCTAAAAGTGTTCGAAGGGGCGCAGAAAGAGTTGAATCGCCTTCAGGCATTACTGGCCGATGCAGAAAAAGAACAAGACTACAACACCTTTTTATACAGTGAATTACAAAATGCTCCTTTGCAAGTTGGTATACTTGAAGAGCTGGAAGCCTCGTACGAAGAGCTCACCAATGTTGAAAGTATTTTAGAACAGTTATCCAACAGCCATCAATTACTCGATAATGAAGAAATAGGGATACAAGCCTTGCTTACTCAATGCAAGCATAGTATCTCCAAACTGGCAGGTTATGGAGCCGTTTATGCCGGATTATCTGAAAGAATTCAATCCGTATTTCTAGAGCTAGACGACCTTAGTTCGGAGATAGAAACACTGCAGGAGCAGGTGACGCCTAATCCCGGCCTTTTGGAAGAAGTAAACGAAAAGCTGCAGTTACTTTATAACCTTCAAAAAAAGCACAATGCAGCAAGCATAGAAGAATTGCTGCTAGTAAAAGAAGATCTAGCCAGTAAAATAAGTACCTCTGAGAATATTGAGCACGAGATGGAAGCACAGCAAGCGCTCATCGCAACTACTAAAAAGGAACTGACGTTACTGGCCGGGGAGTTGTATGAAAGACGAATAGCCGTAGTGCCCACACTAAAAAGTAAATTGGAATCTTCTCTGCAGCCCCTGGGTATGCCCAATGCTTCTTTTGAAATTAAATTTGTACAAACAGAATCTTTTCAGAATACGGGGAGAGATCTATTAATCTTTGAATTTTCTGCAAACAGAGGTGCTGGTTATGGGTCTTTAAAGAAAGTAGCATCTGGGGGAGAGCTTTCCAGGATCATGCTGGTGATAAAGTCAATTTTGGCAACCTATGAAAAATTGCCTACCATGATGTTCGATGAGATAGACACAGGAGTTTCTGGTGAAATTTCAAACAACATGGGAGATATTATGCAACAAATGAGTGCCAATATGCAGGTTTTTTCAATTACTCACCTGCCACAGGTGGCCTCCAAGGGGGACCATCACTTTAAAGTTTACAAGGAAGACGATGGTGAAGTAACCAGAACCAGGATGAAAAAACTTAGTCCGGAAGAACGAGTGGTTGAACTTGCAGAAATGCTGGGAGGAAAGTCATTGTCCGATTCTGCCATGGCACATGCCAAGCAATTGCTCAATTAATTATAAATTAAATATCTTTAAAGCCAACATTAACCTAAGAATACACACATGGGATACAACTTGCTCAAAGGAAAAAAAGGAATCATATTCGGAGCTTTAGATGAGAACTCTATAGCCTGGAAAACGGCTGAAAGAGTGCATGCAGAAGGAGGTAGCTTTGTGCTCACCAATGCACCTATCGCCATGCGCATGGGGCAGATAAACGAATTAGCTAAAAAGACGAATTCGGAGATCATACCAGCCGATGCTACCAGTGAAGAAGACCTTGCCAACTTGGTTGCCAGGGCAATGGAAATATTAGGTGGGAAACTAGACTTTGTCTTGCACTCCATCGGGATGTCTGTAAATGTCAGGAAAGGACGTTTGTATACCGATGAGAAATACGATTTTACAGCAAAGGGATGGGATGTATCCGCACTCTCTTTTCACAAGGTGATGCAAAGTTTATACAAAGCAGATGCCATGAATGAATGGGGAAGTATTGTAGCCCTTACTTATATGGCAGCACAACGGACGTTTCCGGATTACAATGACATGGCCGATAATAAAGCGTATTTGGAATCGGTAGCACGTAGCTTTGGATATTTCTTTGGGAAGGAGAAAAAGGTACGAGTAAATACTATCTCTCAGTCTCCGACGCCTACTACCGCAGGACAGGGTGTTAAAGGCTTCGATGGTTTTATTGCGTACGCCGAAGAAATGTCGCCCTTAGGAAATGCCACGGCGCTCGATTGTGCCAATTATACAGTTTCTCTCTTTTCTGACCTCACCAAAAAAGTGACCATGCAAAACCTATTTCACGATGGAGGCTTCTCCAACACCGGGGTGAGCCAGGAAGTTATTGAACGATTTACAGACTAAGCATTTATACACCATAATAAGGCCATCCTCATACGGATGGCTTTTCTTTTAGCACCGCAATATGGATCTCTCCTTTTCGTTGATTATTCCAGTTTATAACAGACCAGAAGAAATTAGGGAACTGCTGGAGAGTCTTCTGGACCAGAACTACAAGGAACCCTATGAGGTGGTGATCGTTGAAGATGGATCACAAATCAGGGCTGAGGAGGTTGCTGATGCTTTTAAAGACAAACTCAATATTTCTTATTATTTCAAAGAAAATAGCGGACCAGGGGACTCCAGAAATTATGGAATGCGCAAGGCTGAGGGAAATTACTTTATAATCCTCGATTCAGATTGTTTGTTGCCTCCTACTTACCTGGAAAGTGTTTCAAGAGCGCTTCAGGACCATTTCGTAGAATGCTTTGGGGGCCCGGATACAGCACATCCGAGTTTTACGGCAACCCAAAAGGCCATCAACTATGCTATGA
>NZ_JBATLB010000051.1:0-36233 GCF_049669965.1 Muriicola sp.
TTTAATATTTCATTTTTATCTAATTTCATCTTGGTAAGAGCAGTGTTTAATGTAAAATGATTCTAAACAACAAAGATAGTGCTTAGCCCCGAGAATTGGAAAGAACTAAATGGAAATGACTTATGGGTCTATATGTGTAGATTATAACAGCATCTATAACTTGGAACGGTTGAAAATCAGCTTGGTTCGCCCAATTCTTTGAGAGGGTCCCAAAAATGTGTTTTAAAATCTTGTATTTGGTCCTCGTGTACTTCAATACCCTCATTTTCTAATAGCTGTTGCATCAAATTCGTACCACTGAAATGGTGTTTCCCGGTTAGTAAGCCAATTCTATTCACTACCCGATGTGCAGGCACTTCTTCCCGGTCTACCACATTGTTCATGGCCCATCCTACCATCCTGGCACTGCGTGCAGCCCCTAAATAGCGTGCAACTGCACCATAGGTTGTAACCCGCCCATAGGGTACGTGTTTTACAACTTCGTAAACCTTTTCAAAAAAATGTTCCTCCTTTTTAGCCATGGTCCCTGTAGAATAATCGAATCACGGTTATTATCAATAATAAGACCATGAGTACACTTAACACATAATTAGAATTCTTTGAGAAATTCTTGGTCTTCAATTCCAACTTATTGAAGTAAAAGGTGTACAAATAAAGAACTGTAAAGGTGCCACTACCGGCAGCCAGAATAAAGGTGGCAATGTCCCAAATTTGAAATTTGATCCACCCGGAGGCATTCCACATAACATTTAACCCGCTGTAATACGGAATTGTCAGTAGATTAAGTGCAGCCAGTAACATCCCTTTAAAAAAGCTGTTCTTCTTGCTCATTTTGACTATACGAATCTTATTGGGCTTTATTTTTTTTGCCATAACAAAAAAGTAAATAGCAAAAAAAGCGAAGATTCCCAATGCGATTTTCATCAGCAGGTCTATAACCTCGGGATTATTAAAAAGGTATTTTGAGATAAGTACGGCAATATAGGCCTGCATCATGATCATGGTGGAAACCCCAAGACTAAAAATTATGCCGTTATTCTTACTTTTTTCCACACTAGTCTTCGCCGCATTCATATTGAGGAGACCCGGTGGCACAGTGGCCATGAAGGCTGCTGAAAAAGTCACAAAAAAAAGAATAAGTAAATGGGTCATACAGATGTGATCCTGAATTTCAAATAAGTGATTGGTTTTCCCTTCTCAAGATACTGATTTTCATAAAATGTCTGTATCCCTAAAACTTCCATCGGACTTCCTTCATTTTTATAGACATCGTGATTGGCGTATAGAATTTCCAATCCTAAGCCTTGTAGCAGCCCCAAGGTATATCCGTGCATAAATTCACTATCCGTTTTTAGATGTACAGTGCCATTTTCTTTCAGGATCTCTCTATACTTTTTTAAAAAATCCCTGTTTGTTAGTCTGTGCTTGGTTCTTTTGTATTTTATCTGAGGATCCGGAAAAGTGATCCAAATTTCAGACACCTCCCCAGAAGCGAAAAGCTGGTCTATCAAAGAAATTTGCGACCTTAAAAAGGCTACATTACTCTGCTTATTCTCAAGGGCCGTCTTGGCACCCCTCCATAAGCGGGCCCCTTTAATGTCTATTCCGATAAAGTTCTTATCTGGATACAAACTTGCCAAACCAATAGTGTATTCCCCTTTCCCGCAGCCGAGTTCAATGACTATCGGATTTGTATTTCCAAAGAATGTCGCCCATTCCCCTTTTAATGAAAAATTACCCGACAGCACCTCATCCCTTAGGGGTTGTATCACATTTTGGAAAGTCTCGTTCTCCCTAAAGCGTTTTAATTTATTTTTACTTCCCACTTTATTTATTCAGGAATTGATTCTTAACAAAGCTACACTATTAGTCAAATGAGGGGGGAAGCTAGGCCGACTGTTTCTTCGACTTTTCGAGGGTGAATGAAAATTCAGATCCCACATCCACCACGCTTTCCACATAGATCTTCTCTCCATGGGCTTCAATAATATGTTTAACGATGGAAAGACCCAAACCAGATCCCCCTTCCTTTCTACTCCCACTCTTATCTATCCTGTAAAAGCGCTCAAAGATGCGTTGAAGATGCGATTCTGGTATCCCTTCCCCATTGTCCGTAACCCTTATTATGACCTTGTTCTTAATTAGGTTTTCTACACTTACTTCTGTAGTGCCATCCGGATGACCATATTTGATGGAGTTTACAACCAGATTAGTGATGACCTGCTGGATCTTGTCCAGATCTGCCCATACATATACAGGTGTTTTATAATCCATATCGAAAGTAAGGCTAATATTCCTCCTACTGGCTTTCATCTCCAAAAGCTCGAAGACATTCTCTATGAGCTCTATAATATCAAAACTACTAAAGTCTAAACTGAGATCGCCTACTTCTAACTTGGTTATCAGGTCCAGGTCCTTTACGATGTATATAAGACGTTCTACCCCTTTATTGGCACGTTGCAGATACTTCTTCCTCACTTTTTTGTCTTCCATGGCACCATCCAACAGGGTGAGTATATACCCCTGCACAGTAAATAATGGTGTTTTAAGTTCGTGAGAAACATTCCCTAAAAAGTCTTTCCGATACTCTTCCCTGATCTTAAGGGTATCTATTTCTATTCGTTTATCTTTTGCAAATTTTTCAATTTCCTCAGTGAGTGTGGCCATGTCCGTAGTAATAGGCCTGGAAGCAAAGGAAGTAGACTCTAAAAGTGATACATCATCGTAGATCTTTTTGATCCGGCGATAAATAAATTTTTCTACCCGGATTTGAATAATGATAAAGGAAATGCCAAAAGTAAGGAGCGCAAACAAGATCATAAAAGGCCAATACTCCCAAAGATCTTTGTAATAGGCAACTCCTAAAATGAATACGGTTTGAACAACCGATATATACAAGGAAGATTTGAAAGCAAACTTATAGGATTTCCTTAGTTTAATTGCCATTACAATACAAACTTATAGCCTACCCCCTTAACAGTTTTGAAGTGGTGATCTCCAATTTTCTCTCTTAATTTACGAATATGAACATCTATAGTGCGGCCTCCAACTACTACCTCCTGGCCCCAGACCTTGTCCAGAATAACTTCTCTTTTAAATACCTTGTCTGGTTTGGAGGTAAGTAATGACAATAATTCAAATTCCTTCCGGGGTAATACAATTTCCTTGCCCTTGTTTACCACCTTGTATTCTTCTCTGTTGATGACAATATCCCCAACCTTTTTAATATCCAGCTTTGGATCCTCAGATTCTTTTAGGCGTCTTAATAGCGCTTTTATCTTACTCATTAAAACCTTGGGTTTCACTGGCTTGGTAATATAGTCATCTGCCCCTGCATCGAAACCAGCTACTTGCGAATAGTCTTCGCCCCTGGCAGTAAGAAAGGTAATGATGGTATCTTCAAGTCCTTCGAGCTTTCTTATTTTCTCACAGGCCTCTATCCCGTCCATTTCCGGCATCATTACATCCAGGATAATAAGATGAGGCTGTTTTTTCTTTGCTTTCTCCACACCCTCCGCACCATTGCGTGCAGTAGACACCTGATAGCCCTCAGAAGATAAATTGTACTTTAAAATTTCCAAGATATCTGGTTCATCGTCTACTAAGAGAATTCTGATGTCTTGCTTCTTCATCGGTTACATATTTTGGTATCCTTTCAAAAGTATAAATAAATCATACACCCATTGAGTACATCC
Organism: Muriicola sp.; assembly: GCF_049669965.1. NCBI lineage: Bacteria > Pseudomonadati > Bacteroidota > Flavobacteriia > Flavobacteriales > Flavobacteriaceae > Muriicola > Muriicola sp. The sequence continues at coordinate 3,696 of NZ_JBATLB010000051.1, forward strand.
CCTTTAATTAACGAACATAACAATTTTATAACATTGAGGAATAATTCAAATTCCATACCTACCTGACGTATTCTGCATCAGATAAAGTTAAATCAATCCCTAAAATGGAATGATTTATGAGATAAATGTTAATAAATGTGCATTTCATCGATTTTCTTAACTAGAATAGACCTTCGGCGGGCATTGAATAATTAAAACAAGTATATTTGTTTACAGACTACTGTAACCCCTTCTGTATGAAGCACTTCTACCTACTAGCTTTTTTATTTATTTTTGCTTCAGGCCTTGCCCAGGATAAACCGGGCAAACCCGGAGATATTGAGGGCTTTACACTTTATCCCAATCCCGTTGTTAGCGGTAAGGTATACATTGAAACCCAGGCCAACGCCCCAAAAAAAGTAATGATTTTTGACGTTTTGGGCACCTTGGTCCTTGAGACTACTATCCTGGGAAAAGAACTCAGTTTAACAGATCTTGACGCTGGAGTTTATGTGCTCCGCGTTTTTGAAAAAAACAAGGTGGCAACACGTAAATTGATCGTAAAATAGATTTATCTTCTTTAGTTTTCCATCCTCATTCTTAATTTTCGATTTTCTTTTTTATCGATAAAAAGACGTTTTTTATCGATGTATTGCGGCCTTTAAAATTTTCACCTACATTTTAGTTTAGTTCACAACAAATTCTATGTAATAGAAATTCCTTGTCTTATTTTTAATGCATTGATCCCAAATCAATATTGATGAAGCTACTCTACTTAACCAGTTTTTTGTTCCTTTCTCTATGGAGTTATGGGCAGGACAAACCAACATTGGTTTCCGAATCATCGCAGGAAATTCCAAATTTTAAGCTGTATCCCAATCCGGCCTATAGTGATGCCGTCTATATCACCTCAGATTTTAATGACACCAAACTTATTACGGTCTATGATGTTTTGGGGGAAGTGGTACTCACTGACAGAATCACGACCAACACACTTAATATTTCACAGCTAGTCCCGGGAGTATACGTCCTACAGGTTACGGAAAGACAAAAAACCATGACGCGTAAACTGGTCGTAAAATAGGTGTTTCCTGATGATCCGTGATTTTTGGCAGTGCACCCTATAGGGTCCTTATTTTGCCTATTTTTGCAGGAGCCTTTTTCCGAATGGACCCAACTAGTTTCTTCCGTATTAAAAATAGTCAGGAATTTTCTTCAATCTCCCTTGACGTATTTAGATATCAGTATAAACATAACCTGGTGTACCACGAATTTTGTGATCTGCTTGGGGTGAATACGGACAAAGTGACCCAGCTAGAGGACATCCCGTTTTTACCTATAGAGTTTTTTCGAACAAAACAGGTGATAAGCACTACCAGAGAAGCCGCCACAGTTTTTAGGAGCAGCGGTACCACTGCCAGTAATGCCAGCAAACATTTCGTAGCTCAATTAAACCTGTATGAACAGAGTTTTCGTTCCGGGTTTGAACTCTTCTATGGGAATGTCAAAGACTATTGTATACTGGCCTTACTGCCTTCTTATTTGGAAAGAGAAGGGTCTTCTTTAGTGTATATGGTTAATGATCTAATTCAGCGGAGTGACCATCCTGAAAGTGGTTTTTATCTGAATGATCAGGAGGTATTAGCCAACAAATTAAGACGTTTGGATGCAGCCGGTGAAAGAATATTACTTATAGGCGTATCCTTTGCCCTGCTCGATATGGCAGAGAGGAGTAGTTTTCAGTTAAAGAATACCATCATTATGGAAACCGGTGGCATGAAAGGGAGAAGGAAAGAGTTGATTCGGGAAGAACTTCACGAAAAGATACAATTGGGATTTGGGGTTTCCCGGGTACATTCAGAATATGGCATGACTGAATTGCTTTCGCAGGCTTATTCTAGTGGACATGGAATTTTTAATACTCCCCCCTGGATGAAGATCCTGATCAGGGATACCGAGGATCCGCTTAGATGGCAGCCCACAGGCAGGTCGGGGGGCATCAACATTATTGACCTGGCCAATGTATATTCCTGTTCTTTCCTTGCTACTCAGGATCTGGGAAAGCTTAGGGAAGATGGTAGTTTTGAAATACTGGGCCGTTTTGACCATGCGGATATAAGAGGATGTAATCTGATGGTTCTTTAGTGCGGTGCTTTCCCTACTCTATAACCAACACAAAATAATTTTTCTTTCCCCGCTGTAGTAGGACATATCTGTCTTTGATCAGATCTTTTTCGGTAATCAGATTATCTTCTGCTACCTTTTCTTTATTTACAGAAATAGAATTTTGTTTCAGTTCCCTTCTTGCTTCGCCGTTTGAGCTCAAAAAACCGGTCTTAGCTGCCAGGGCCCCGATCATATCAAGTCCACCTTCCAATTCATTTCTGGAGACCCTGGCTTGGGGCACTCCTTCAAAAACTTCAAGAAAAGTATGTTCATCTAATTTTTTCAGATCGTCTGAAGTAGAATTTCCAAAAAGAATGGTAGTCGCTGTTAATGCGTTGTCCAGATCCTCTTTAGAGTGTACCATTACAGTGATCTCTTCTGCCAGGCGTTTCTGAAGTGTTCTTAAATGCGGGGCTTTTGAGTGTTCCTCTACCAGGGTTTCGATCTCTTTCCTGGATAAAAAAGTAAAGATCTTGATATATTTTTCAGCATCTGTATCGGAAGTGTTTAGCCAATACTGATAAAATTTATAGGGAGAAGTTCTATGCGCATCGAGCCACACATTTCCTTCTTCAGTTTTACCAAATTTAGTGCCATCGGCTTTGGTGATTAGTGGGCAAGTAAGGGCGTACCCTTTTCCTCCTCCAATGCGCCTGATCAGTTCTGTTCCCGTTGTTATATTGCCCCATTGGTCACTGCCACCCATTTGAAGGGTGCAATTATAGTGTTGATAGAGATAAAGGAAATCGTACCCCTGTACCAGTTGATAGGTAAACTCCGTAAAGGACATCCCTTCTTTGGCATCTGCATCCAGCCTTTTTTTAACTGAGTCTTTGGCCATCATATAATTAACGGTAATGTGCTTTCCCACATCGCGGATGAAATCGAGAAAAGTAACCTCTTTCATCCAATCGTAATTATTTACCAAGACCGCTGCATTCTCTGAAGTAGCATCGAAGTCGAGAAAGCGAGACAGTTGTTCTTTGATCGCCTCCTGGTTTAGTCGTAAAGTAGTCTCATCCAACAAATTTCTCTCTGAAGATTTCCCGGATGGATCTCCGATCATTCCTGTGGCACCACCAATAAGGGCAAAAGGCTTATGCCCTGCTAATTGAAAATGCCGAAGCATCATTACGCCAACCAGGTGACCTATATGCAGGGAGTCGGCGGTAGGGTCAATACCCACATAGGCCGTTTGCATTCCGGACATAAGGTGCTCTTCCGTACCGGGCATGGCATCGTGCAGCATTCCCCTCCATTTTAATTCAGCAACAAAATTTGAATTCATTGGGTATTTTTTCTTCGAATGTTGCAAAGATAGAAGAAATCCCAAGGAGCCAAAGATTGGTCGTGCAAATAAATAGGCAGGATTTGACTACTTTAGAACCATGATTTTAGTAACAGGAGGCACGGGATTATTGGGTTCTCATCTCTTATGGTATTTAGTGCAGGGAGATGTAGCCATAAAGGCCATTTACAGGTCCGAAGATACCCTCAAAGAGGTACAGACAATTTTTTCATATTTCACAGAAAATCCTACAAGCTATTTTGAAAAAATTAAGTGGGTACAGGCAGATATAACCGATGTGCCGGCTCTCGAAGCAGCTTTTCAAGGGATCACTCATGTATACCATACAGCGGCCATGATCTCCTTTAATCCTGCTGCCTGGGACGCCTTAAAAAAGACTAATGTAGAAGGCACGGCCAATATAGTAAACCTTTGTATTGCTCATAAAATAACCAAATTATGCTATGCAAGCTCTATAGCCGCAATAGGTAAATCTATAGATGCTACTGCTGTAACCGAAGAGAATGAATGGTTAGAATCTGAAACAAGTGTCTATGCACTTTCCAAACACCTCGCAGAAATGGAAGTGTGGAGAGGTTCCCAGGAGGGATTGAAGGTGGTGATCGTAAATCCTGGTATAATCCTGGGCCCTGGAAATTGGGATCATGGTAGTCTCCGACTTTTTAAGAATGCTGCCAAAGGGATGAGTGCCTATTTCCCGGGAGGAACCGGTTTTATTACCGTAAATGATGTTGTTTCAATGATGACCCAATTGATGAGATCGCCTCTGTTCAGCGAACGATTCATCGGGGTTGCTCAAAATATGAGTTATCAAGAATTATTTACCATGATAGCCACCTCCTTTGATGTTAAAATACCTAAAAAAATGATTCCTTTTTGGCTTTTGGAAGTAGGATGGAGAGTAGACTGGTTACGTCATTTTATCCTTGGAACAAAACGCAAAATCACCAAAAATACAGTCAAATCATTACGCCAAAGGCAATACTTTAGTTCCGCGAAACTGGAAGAAACACTTGCTTTTAATTTCGAAGATATAGAAAAAGGTATTGGATTTTATTGTGACATCTTTAAAAAGAGGTACCCCGGCTTCTTTGAATAGAACCTCAATCTTGTATGCTGTCTTTTACTTGTCTTGATTTTAAAGCCAAACTGTCATTGGCGATCTTCCGGGCTTCTTCCATCTTCTCTTTTTCCCTGACCAATCTATCTGCTACCTCTTTGTAAATTGCTTCATATACCAAAGGTTGTGAGGCGTAATAAATATCGCTTTGTACAAATTGCACACTGTCCACATTGTATTGTTCAAAGAGAAAATGGGTGGGCGAATCAAAATGTACTTCTAGAATCGCCGAATTGGTGCTTTTCGCCGCATTCAGTATAGCCAGGTCATACAGCAATTGTGTCATTTTTTCCTGGGGGATAAGACCGGCGGGTTTTTCAATGATCTTTTCTACGCATGATACCGCCATGACAATGACCAGTAATAAACACAGGAAATTTTTCATGGTCTGTTAAAGGTTAAGCGTTGTGCATGCCGGTCTGCTGAAAATTTTCCATGATCAAATGCCAGATGTCCATTAATAAAGGTATGGGTGATCTGTGTATTGAAGGTAGTTCCTTCAAAAGGAGACCAACCGCACTTGTACAAAATAGAGTCCTTATCTACATTCCAGGGTTTATTGGGATCTACCACTACCAGATCGGCAAAATACCCTTCTCTTAGATAACCCCGATCCTTTATTTGAAAAAGAATAGCTGGGTTGTGACACATCTTGGTGACCATATGCTCCAGGCTTATCTTACCTTCCATCACTTTCTGCATCATGGCCGGCAAGGCATGCTGTACAAGAGGTCCTCCTGAAGGAGCTTTTAAATATTTTTGATTTTTTTCTTCGATAGTGTGAGGCGCATGATCCGTTGCCAGGATATCAATTCGATCGTCCAATAATCCTTGCCATAGTTGTTCCCTGTCTGATGCTTTTTTTATAGCCGGATTCCATTTAATGCGTGTTCCATACTTTTCATAATCATCTTCCGAGAACCACAGATGATGCAGACAAACCTCTGCGGTAATTCTTTTCTCAGCAAGGGGGATATCATTTTGGAATAATGCAAGTTCTTTTCCAGTAGATACATGAAAAACATGAAGGCGTGCCCCTGTTTTTCTAGCCAGTGCCACAGCCTTTGAAGACGACAAGTAACACGCTTCCTCACTTCTTATCAACGGATGGCACTTTATCGGAATATCCTCCCCGTATCGTTCCTTATAGGCATGTAGGTTTTGCTTAATAGTTGTTTCGTCTTCGCAATGTGCCGAAATAACCATTTCCGTATTCCTAAATATCTGTTCTAGGATCACCTCATCATCAACGAGCATGTTCCCCGTAGAAGATCCTAAAAATAGTTTTACCCCGGAACAGGCATTTTTATCCAATTTTTTTAATTCCTCCAAATTGTCGTTAGTTCCGCCAAAAAGGAATGAGTAATTGGCATAAGAAGATTTTGCCCCCATGGCGAACTTCTCCTCTAACTTTTTAATGGTTGTTGTCTGTGGAATAGTGTTGGGTTGTTCCATAAAAGTAGTGATCCCGCCCGCTATTGCCGCCCTGCTCTCAGTGGCTATGGTTCCTTTATGTGTTAATCCCGGTTCTCTGAAATGCACCTGATCGTCAATGATCCCGGGCATTACATAATGCCCCTTAAGGTCAATGACCACGGCAGTATCTGATGAAATAGAACGACCAATTTTAGCAATGCGCTCCCCCTCAACAAGAAGGTCTCCTTCCCATTGTTTTCCCTCATTGATAAACCTTGCATTCTTTAAGAGTGTTTTCCCCATGCTAAAATCCGTTAATCCTAAACAAACTACGTATTCTCATACTAATAACCCCAAAAATGGCTTCCCAGATAATAGAAGAGCTCATTTTCGACTTCCCTTTTTCGCGATCCGTAAATATGATAGACACCTCTTCTATCTTGAATTTCTTTAAATGTGCCCTGTACTTCATTTCGATCTGGAAGGCATATCCAATGAATTTTACAGCATCCAGATCAAGCGTCTCTAACACATGTCTCTTGTAGCAAACAAAACCTGCGGTAGGGTCATGTACCCTCATGCCTGTAATTATCTTTACATAAAATGAAGCTCCATAGGATAGAAGCACCCTATACAAGGGCCAATTCACTACATTCACCCCTTTTTTATAACGAGATCCCACTGAAACATCTGCGCCATTTAGACAGGCCCTGTACAATCTTGGTAGATCTGAAGGCCGGTGAGAAAAGTCGGCATCCATTTCAAAAATAAAGAGGTATTCCCTCTCAAGGGCCCATTTGAAACCATGAATATAGGCCGTTCCTAAGCCAGCCTTCTCCATTCTAACTTCCAGGAACAATCTTTCTGAGTATTTTTTTTGAAGGGATCTTACTACCTCCGCTGTCCCATCCGGAGAATTGTCATCTACTACTAGGACATGAAACTCTTTAGGAAGGTTGAAGACAGCATCAATAATGGCTTCAATATTCTCTAATTCGTTATAAGAAGGGATAATTACTAAACTGTCTGTCATCGCAAGAGGGCAATTATAGCAAAAATAGTGCTTTAATACGATGGAACCGAAATCAACCTTTAATTTTCTTACCCTAAAAATCCAAGTGTTACGTGCTATTATTCGTAATTTTGAAGCGAATTCGATCTAGCATGACACAAAAGTTTCCGGCACTATTCCTGTATTTTATAACTGCCATTTTTGTGTTGAATATCCTGCAGGCGGCCACCACAGAACTCATCTTCGATGAGGCTTATTATTGGTATTATGCCAGTGATCTTGCCTGGGGATACTTCGATCATCCTCCCATGGTAGCTTTTCTGATCTCTTTGGGAAGTAGTTTTTTGGAAGGTGAACTTGGGATACGATTACTGAGTTGCTTTATGGGTGTGGGTACCATGATGATTTTGTGGTTATTGATAGATGATCCAAAAAAAAAGGATTATATCCCACATTTCTTTATTCTTCTTTTGTCAATGACACTGGTGCACGCCTATGGATTCTTAGTATTACCAGACACCCCGCTTTTGTTCTTTACGGCTCTGTTCTTGTTGATCTATAAGCAATTCATAAAAGCCCCCTCATTACTTATTTCCTTGCTTTTAGGCGTAGTAATGGCTGCCCTTATGTACAGCAAGTACCACGCGTTTTTGGTGATCTTTTTTGTTCTTCTCTCTAATCTGAAACTTCTTAAAAATAAGTTTGCATGGCTCGCCGTATTGGTTTCCCTGCTCTGTTATCTGCCGCACTTTTTATGGCTCTATGACAACGATTTTGTCTCCATTAAATACCATCTTTTTGAAAGACCCAACAGACCGTATGAGTTCTTTGACTTCTCACTGGGATATTTTTTGAATCTATTAGCCATTTTTGGCCTTTGCTTTCCTTGGATTTACCACGCATTATTGAAGTCCAGGGGGAAAGACGGGTTTAATAAGGCATTGTTATTTTTGAGTTATGGCATCTTGCTTTTTTTCTTTCTTTCAAGCTTTCAGCGCAGAGTACAAACACAATGGATCATTGTAATTTGTATCCCTATGGCCGTTCTCACCTATCAATTTCTACTGCATAATGCAAACACCAGAAAATGGATTGTCCGACTAGGATTAGCAAACATTGCTATTTTGTTCTTTCTCCGAATTGGGTTGGTGTATGAACCTCTTTTCCCTGTGGTCTATGAGACCCATGGAAATAAAACATGGGTTGGTAAAATTACCTCACAAATCGGAGATATTCCCGTGGTCTTTGAAAATTCCTACAGGATGGCCCCTATGTTTGCCTATTATTCTGGTAATCCGTCTTATTCCTTAAATAATGTATGGTATCGGGAAAATCAATATTCCATAGATGAGTCTGAAGAGAATATGCGTGGAAAAAAGGTACTTTATGTTTCCAAATATATGAAAGCGGGCGATATGTCATTCACTATGCCAGACAGTACTTTATTTTATGGGGTTTATATGACCCCTTTTGAGTCTTACAGGAAATTAAAGACAACAGTAAACTTTACCTCGGAGGAAATAAATGGTAGCACCCTTTCCTTTTTAGTATACAATCCATATTCCTTTGACGTCCCTATCCAAAAACTGAAATTTGGGCTTTGTTTACTGGATAGGTATAAACAGGTTATAAAAATTGTTCCTATTGAGGCCCTACCTAAAGATAGGTCCCAAAAAAGTATAGCCCCTTTGGCATCGGAAGAATTTACATGTAAACGCCCTAATATGTCCTTGGAGAATGTAGGATATATAAAAATTGTGATCTCCGAAAATGGTCTGCGCTGGGGTTTAAACGGTGAAAAACTTAAAGTAGATTGATGGAACCTGTACTAAGAGAAATTGGAAGAGAAGATTGGATTACCTTGATCATTTTTTCGAGTGTTATATTTCTTGTCCTTGCCAAGAGTCTTTTTTATGGTCGTTTTTTAAATTTTATAATCCTCCCTTTTAATAATAAGTACATTTTTCTCTATAACAAGAAGGACCGATTGATGAATTGGTTTCATATTTTTTTCACGGCTTTCGAACTACTGAACGTATCCTTATTCTCTTACCTGGCCATCACTATTTACAAGCCAGGTGAAGTATTGCCATCCCCTATTTTATTTACGTTCATTCTGGGGCTCGTTTTCTTGTTCCTATTTTTAAAAATTCTTGTTCAATTAGGGAATAGCACCATTTTTAATAATCAATCGGTCATCGCTGAGATCTTATTTAAAAAGATCTCTTATTTGAACTATGGAAGTCTGATCTTATTTTTCACCAATGTGTTGCTAACATATGTTTTTATAGGCTCCAAGACCGTTGTGATCTTTGGTGTAATTGTATTTTTACTTATACTCGCTATTGGTTGGGTCACCATAATTAAAACCCACCTTAAGTTCCTTACCTCCTACTTTTTCTATTTTATTTTGTACCTTTGCGCACTTGAAATTGCCCCGATTATTATTATTGTGAACGCTCTAAAAGTTTGATGTCTATGAAAGTCAAAACGATTTTGGTATCCCAGCCAGAACCTAAGATGGAAAACTCTCCATACTTGCGGCTTATTGAAAAAGAACATGTCCGGGTAGATTTCAGACCTTTTATTCATGTGGAAGGAGTAGAAGCTAAGTCGGTCAGACAACAAAAGATTGATCTAAAGGACTTTACGGCAATTATTCTGACGAGTAGGAATTCGGTCGATCATTTTTTCCGCATTGCTGAGGAAATGAGATTTAAGGTGCCCGATACCATGAAATATTTTTGCCAGTCCGAGGCAGTCGCTTATTACCTTCAGAAATATGTAGTTTACAGGAAGCGCAAAATTTATGTAGGGAAACGAAATTTTGTGGATCTGCAGTCCTTGTTCAAAAAATATAAAGACGAAAAATACTTACTACCATCTTCGGATGTCCTTAAAAGTGTGGTTCCGGACATGTTGAATGAAATGGATCTCAACTGGAAAAGAGGGATCTTTTACAAGACAGTTATTAGTGACCTTTCCGATCTCCGAAATGTGTATTATGATGTTTTAGTGTTTTTCAGTCCTTCCGGGATAGAGTCCTTATTAAAGAATTTTCCAGACTTTGAACAGAATGAGACCAGGATCGCTGTCTTTGGTAATTCTACCGTTGAAGCGGCTACAGGTGCCGGCCTCCGAATAGATATTCAGGCTCCTACGCCAGAAACACCATCTATGACCATGGCTTTACAGAAATACATTACCAGCGTCAACAGAAAATAACAATACCCTTTTAATAGATAAAAAAAGCCTCCCTGTCGGAGGCTTATACTTTTAAAAAGTGTAGCGTTGTGGCCCACCTCTTCTTATCTCCTCATTTGCATATGACTCAAATTTTACAAAATTTTCACGGAAGGCATTAGAAAGCTTAAAGGCTGTTTTATAATACGCCTCATCATTGTTCCATGTGGCTCTCGGACTTAAAACAGTTGTTGGCACACCAGGACAGGATCTTGGTTGTGCAACCCCAAATACAGAATGAATATGATAGGTATCGTATGAATACAATCCTAATTCACCCTTTAAGGCCGCATGGATCATAGCACGGGTATATTTTAATTTCATTCTGGTGCCAACACCGTAGGGACCTCCTGTCCACCCGGTATTTACAAGCCACACATTGACCCCGGATTCTTTCATTTTTCTGCTTAGCATTTCTGCATATTTGGTAGGGTGCAAAGGCATAAATGGCGCGCCAAAACAAGCTGAGAAGGAAGGAATGGGTTCAACCACCCCTGCCTCTGTTCCTGCTACTTTTGCTGTATATCCTGAAATAAAATGATACGCAGCCTGACTGGGGGTAAGTTTACTAATGGGTGGCAGTACTCCAAAAGCATCTGCGGTAAGAAAAAATATGTTTTTAGGATTCTTCCCTATGGAAGGTTCCTGAATATTATCAATATGATAAATGGGGTAACTCACTCGCGTATTTTGAGTGATAGAGATGTCTTCAAAGTCTACATCTCCTTTATCGTCTATAAAAACATTCTCCAGGATCGCTCCTTTTCTAATGGCGTTGTATATCTCCGGTTCGTTTTCCTGAGATAAATTGATCACCTTGGCATAACACCCCCCTTCGAAATTAAAAATAGTGTTCTCTGCCGTCCAGCCATGCTCATCATCGCCTATGAGACGGCGATGCGGATCTGTGGATAAGGTTGTCTTTCCGGTTCCAGATAAACCAAAGAATATGGCCGTATCTCCATCGGGACCCACATTGGCAGAGCAGTGCATTGGCAGAGTGTTATGAAAGACCGGCAGTAAGAAGTTTAAAGCAGAAAAGATGCCTTTCTTGATCTCCCCGGTATATCCCGTACCACCAATAAGTGCAATTTTCTTTGTGAAGTTCAAAATCGCAAAGTTGTGCTGTCTGGTTCCGAAAGTTGCTGCATCCGCTAAAAACCCGGGGGCATTCAGGACGATCCAATCCGCTGAAAATGATTCCAATTCCTCTTCCGTAGGCCTTATAAACATGTTATACGCAAACATATTCGACCAAGGATACTCCGTAATGACCCTAATTCCTAACTGATATTTCTTATCGGCACAAGCATAACAATCTCGTACAAAGACCTCCCTTTCGGAAAGATATTCAGCTACTTTATCGTATAGGGCATCAAACTGATCCGGATCGAAAGGTTTATTGACAGGTCCCCACCAAACCCTATCCTTGGTGATGTCGTCCTTGACAATAAATCGGTCCTGGGGTGATCTCCCGGTAAATTCTCCGGTATTAACAGCAAGGGCCCCGGAAGACGCCTCTTTGCCCATTCCTTTTTCCAGGGTTAGTTCGTGCAGGTCTTCAGGCGTTAACTGATAGTGAACCTGTTCACTGTGTATACCATACGCTTTTAACGAAATCGATTTCGTAAACGGATTAGAAGGTGTCATAAAGAAATTATTTTCTGGCACAAAACTAGAAAAAAATAGGGCATTGCCCTATAAAATAAATCATTGATTAGCCTAAATACTTAAAAACACGATAACCCATTATCAACCATCCGCTTATAAGGAATCCCCCTCCCAATGGCGTAATAAACGCTATAGCTGTAAAGTTGATAGAGCTAAGGTCATTAGTGGCCAATAAATAGATGGAGAAGGAAAACAATAGTATACCAAAAGTAAAGCAGTAGTAGATCCACTTTTTCTGTGTTGCTGTCCAATTCGCCATAGAACCCAACCATAAAAGTACCAATGCATGATACATTTGATAGGCCACCCCCGTTTGGTAGCTTTCCAATGAAGATTCACTTATCAAACTTTTAAGTCCGTGGGCACCAAATGCACCAAGCACCACCGACAGTAACCCGAAGAAAACAGCAGTACCTAAAATTGTTCTGTTCATAACTTAACAGCCTTATTTCTTTATAAATGTAACAAATTGATACCTTAGTATTTCTTGAATTCAAAAGTAAGCATTAAGAATGAAGCGTAAAATTTTGGTTGTAGGAGCCGGAAAATCTACCTCGTATATGTTGGATTATTTTCTGGAGAAATCCGAAAGTGAAAACCTGCAAATTACCATTGCCGATCTCAACACCAAAGACATCCCTGGGCATATCAAAGAGCATCCCGCCTGTACACTTTTAACCCTTGATATTAATGCTACAGCGGATAGACAATCTGCTGTTTCCGGGGCAGATATTGTCGTATCTATGCTACCGGCTCGGTTCCATGCCATTATTGCAAAAGACTGCCTGTTACTTAAAAAAAACCTGGTAACAGCATCCTACGTCAGTGATGAAATGAGAGCCATGAACGAAGAAGTTAAAAAAGCCGGACTCATTTTTATGAATGAAATTGGCCTGGATCCCGGAATAGATCATATGAGCGCCATGCAGATCATTGACCGTATCCGAGATAAAGGTGGAAAAATGCTTCTCTTTGAATCCTTTACCGGTGGCCTGGTTGCTCCAGAAAGCGACTCCAACTTATGGAATTACAAATTTACCTGGAATCCCCGAAACGTGGTAGTCGCAGGGCAGGGAGGGGCCGCCAAGTTCATTCAGGAAGGAACCTATAAGTATATCCCATATCATAAACTTTTTCGCCGGACAGAATTTATGGAAATAAAAGGGTACGGTACCTTTGAAGCCTACGCTAACAGGGACTCCCTGAATTACCGGGAGGCATATGGCCTGGAAAATGCTCTTACCCTTTACCGAGGAACCATGCGAAGGGTTGGATTTTCTAAAGCATGGAATATGTTTGTACAATTGGGTATGACCGATGATAGTTATGTGGTAGAAAATTCGGAAGGTATGTCTTACAGAGAATTCACCAATTTGTTCCTGCCCTATTCTCCAACAGATTCTGTAGAATTAAAATTACGCCATTATCTAAAGATTGATCAGGATGACAGCACCTGGAGCAAGCTGCTGGAATTAGATCTGTTTAACCCAAAAAAAATCATTTCAATAACGAAAGCTACTCCCGCCCAAATGCTACAAGAGATCCTGGAAGCTCAGTGGACCTTAGCAGAAGATGACAAGGATATGATTGTTATGTACCATAAATTTGGCTATTTACTCAACGGAAAGAAAGAACAAATAGATGCCAATATGGTGGTCCTGGGAGAAAATAGAACTCACACGGCTATGGCAAAGACCGTTGGACTCCCCGTAGCAATGGCAACCCTTCTGATCCTAAACAAGAAGATAAATACGCCCGGAGTTCAGATCCCCATCAGGAAGGAAGTTTATGAACCAGTATTAAAGGAACTTATAAGTTATGATGTGATCTTCGAGGAATACAAGGTTCCCTATCTGGGGTATAATCCTGATTCTGTTGCAGGTTAGTAATTGTAAGGAGAAATACTATCTTTAGTAAACTATTAAAACAAAAAAAATGCCTTCTCCTACCGATAAAGTAAAAATAGACGGGATAGACAAAAAGATTTTGAGGTACCTGATGGAAGATGCCAGGAGACCTATTCTAGAAATTGCACGGAATATTGGGATCTCCGGGGCTGCTATTCACCAACGCTTGCGGAAACTGGAAAAATCTGGTCTGATAGCAGGCTCTAAATTTGTTATAAATCCAAAAATTTTAGGGTATACCACCATGGCGTATATTGGAATTTTTCTGGATAAGGCGATGAGCAATCCCACTGCTGTGAAAGCACTTGAAAAGATACCCGAAGTACTGGAATGCCACTACACCACAGGAAACTGGTCTATTCTTATTAAAGTTCTCTGCAGAGATAATGAACATCTTATGCAGGTCCTAAATAAAAACATTCAACAAATTGAGGGCGTATCCAGGACGGAGACATTTATATCCCTTAATCAGCAAATAGACCGCCAAATAACGATCTAAAAAAAGCCAGTTCAATATAGATCGAACTGGCTGTATTTTATATAATTCTAGTTAGTCTCTTCCACCCAATACCTGCAGTCCCCAATATACCAAAGTGGCCAAAGATCCTATGGCTGCCACCAAATAGGTGCGAGCTGCCCATTTAAGAGCATCTTCAGATCCTTTGTACTCCTCCGGGGTAACTACATTCTTCCTTTTAAGCCAGGCCAGAGCCCTGTTGCTCGCATCGTATTCCACGGGTAAGGTTATAAAACTGAATACAGTTGCCAGACCCATTAAAACGAGTCCTGCCACTGCTACCCAAAATCCTAATCCGGCACCTGCAGCTGCCCCTAGCATTATACCTCCAAAGACTATCCAGGTAGACATTCCTGAAGTAACGCTTACGACGGGTACCAACTTAGAACGCAAGGTGAGCCATTCATAGGCCTGGGCATGTTGTACTGCGTGCCCGCATTCATGGGCCGCTACAGCAGCCGAAGCTGCATTTCGCTGACTGTATACGCTTTCACTAAGATTTACCGTCTTGTTCACCGGATTGTAATGATCCGTTAGCATCCCGGAGGTAGAGACCACTTTAACATCTCTGATGCCGTGATCTGCCAACATCTTCTCGGCTATTTCCGCCCCACTCATCCCATTCCTGAGATGCACCTTAGAATAGTGCTTAAACTTGCTTTTCAATTTACTGCTTACGAGCCAGCTTACCAAGGCTATAGCTCCAAGCAAAATATAATAGATCATCATATGGTTTCCAATTTATAATTAAAATTACAAAATAGATAGCAAAAACCCCGCCAGAGTAGACAGGGTTTAAAAGACTGACAAAATGTAAGCTAAACTCAGGCTAGTGCCGTATCCCATTGAAATGTTTCAATGATTTCCTTATAGGCCACTTCACCTTCAATAATATTTAATCCCTTATGCAAAGAAAGATCATCCTCACATGCTTTAAACCAACCTTTATTGGCCAATGCAAGAACATAAGGCAAGGTAACATTAGTCAATGCCATGGTTGAAGTATAGGGTACTGCACCTGGCATATTGGCTACTGAATAATGAACCACATCATCAATAATATACACCGGATCCTCGTGAGTTGTGGGTCTTGTAGTTTCCACACAACCTCCCTGATCTACCGCTACATCCACGATAACCGTCCCTGGCCGCATAGATCTTAGCATGTCCCTGGTTATAAGATTAGGAGCCTTAGCACCTTTTAAAACTACTCCTCCTATGATAAGATCATGGGTTTTTATATGCTTGCGAATATTAAATTCATTAGAGAACTCTGTCACCACATGGCTGGGCATTACATCATTGATATAGCGCAAGCGTTTCATATTAATATCCAAAATGGTTACATGGGCTCCCAGCCCTGCTGCCATTTTAGCAGCCTGAGTGCCTACAATACCGGCACCCAGCACCAATACTTTTCCAGGTGGCACGCCTGGAACACCCCCTAACAACACGCCTCTTCCTTTTTCAGGTTTTTCCAAATATTTAGCCCCTTGTTGTATGGCCATTCTTCCCGCAACTTCAGACATAGGTGTAAGCAAGGGTAATGAGCCATCTTCATCTTCTACCGTTTCATAGGCAATGCATATGGCCCCGCTGGCAATCATGGCTCGAGTCAATTTTTCACTGGAGGCAAAATGAAAATAAGTGAAGATTACCTGACCTTTTTGAATTAAGTGGTATTCTGGCTCAATAGGTTCTTTCACTTTAACAATCATATCGCTAGACAAGTATACTTCTTCTATAGTTGCCATGATGGTTGCCCCAGCTTCTATATAATCCTCGTCAAAAAAGCCACTTCCCTCTCCGGCAGTAGACTGCACATAAACAGTATGGTTGTTCTTTACAAGTTCATAAATACCGGCAGGCGTCATGCCTACCCGACTTTCATTATTTTTAATTTCTTTTGGTACCCCGATGATCATACGTAATAGTTTTGTTAGTTCTTTTCAAATTTGGAACTAATAATCGAGCCAGAAAAATAATATCGATAAAAAGTAGGGGTATTCCTTTATAATTAATCTTTTTAAAGACAATACCCCCTAATTTATAGGGGGTATTGTTTAAATAATTATATATTTTTAAATATTTCTATTAAATATAGGGAGGGGAAACCTATTATTCAACAATATTTACGATCTTGCCCGGTACCACAATGATCTTTTTGGGGATGCTGCCGCCTAATTGTGCTTTTGTCTTTTCATGAGCCAAAACCTGTTTTTCTATTTCTTCCTTAGAAAGATCTAAAGACAATGTGATCGTAAATCGCATCTTCCCGTTAAAAGAGATAGGGTATTCTTTTGTGTTTTCCACAAGGTATTTCTTCTCATATTTCGGAAAGCTGGCACCACTTACAGAGCTTGTGTGGCCCAACAGTTCCCATAATTCTTCTGCTAAATGCGGCGCATACGGAGCAATTAATACAGCCAGCGGTTCTAGTATAGCTCTACAGTAGCATTTCTGTGCGGTTAATTCATTTACACAGATCATAAAAGTAGCCACCGAGGTATTGAATGAAAAGTTCTCAATATCCTCGTTAACTTTTTTAATTGTTTTGTGCAGTGTTTTAAGGGATTCTGCTTTCGGCTCTTCCTCAGACAGGTAAAACCGACCGTCTTTATTTGAATGGTATAATCGCCACATTTTCTTTAAAAAAGAATACACCCCCGTGATCCCTGCTGTATTCCAGGGTTTGGATTGTTCCAGAGGACCTAAGAACATTTCATACAAACGCAAAGCGTCGGCTCCATATTCTTCGCATATGGCATCCGGATTCACCACATTGTATTTGGATTTCGACATTTTTTCAACTTCCCGTCCTACATAAAAGGAACCTTTTTCAAGTATAAAATCTGCCTCCTTAAATTCAGGCCGCCATGCTTTAAAAGCGGCTACGTCTAATTCATCCGAGGAGTTGACCAGAGAGACATCCGCATGGATGGGATCTACCCTTAGTCCTTTGATCAGTCCTTTTGAAAACAGCCTATTGGTGCCTTCTTCTCTATACACAAATGCACTGGTACCCAGGATCATTCCCTGGTTGATGAGTTTCCTGGCGTATTCTTCTTTGGGAACCCATCCCATATCGAACATAAATTTTTGCCAGAACCTGGAATACAATAAGTGTCCGGTAGCGTGCTCAATGCCACCAATGTAAAGATCTACATCTTGCCAATAGCCTATGGCCTCCCTGGAAAATATAGCCTCCGTATTTCCTGGATCCATATATCTGTTGAAGTACTGTGAACTACCGGCCCATCCAGGCATGGTATTCAATTCCAACGGAAATACCTCTTTGTGATCTATACGGTCATTAGAGACCACTTCTTTCGTTTTTGTGCACCAGGCCCATTGAACTGCATTTCCCAGGGGTGGCTCGCCCGTCTCTGTAGGGAGGTATTTTTCTACCTCCGGCAAGGTCAACGGAAGCTTCTCTTCCGGCACCATTACTGGTATATCATTAACATAGTAGACAGGAAAGGGCTCTCCCCAGTAGCGTTGCCTGCTAAACACAGCATCTCTTAGTCTATAATTCACTTTTCCTTTCCCAAGTCCTTTCTTTTCGAGCTCTTCAATTACTTTTTTTGAAGCTTCCTTATAAGAAAGTCCATTTAAAAAATCGGAATTAGTAATAATGGTTCCTTCTTTATCTGCAAAGGCTTCTTCGGAGATGTCCACGCCTTCAAAGATGTTCGGAATTGGGATATTAAAGTGTTTGGCAAAATCAAAATCGCGTTGATCCCCGCATGGAACGGACATTACCGCTCCTGTCCCATACCCGGCCAGCACATAGTCCCCGATCCAAATTGGAATTTTTTCCTGAGTAAACGGATGAAATGCGTATGCTCCCGTAAACACTCCACTGATGGTTTTAACATCGGCCATACGATCCCTTTCAGAACGTTTGGAGGTCTCTAAGACGTACTTTTTCACCACTACTTCCTGCTCTTTGGTTGTGATCTTGCCTACCAAGTCGTGCTCAGGTGCCAAGGTCATAAAACTCACGCCAAAGAGGGTGTCCGGCCTAGTTGTAAAAACTTCTATAGGATAGGTGCTGTTGTTGGGTCCTATTGGTTCTGTAAAAAAAGTGAGGGATGCTCCAACGGAACGACCTATCCAATTGGTTTGAGCGTCTTTTAAAGGTTGGGGCCAGTCAATGGTCTCCAGTCCATCTAATAATCGCTGTGCATAAGCGGTGATCCGCATGCTCCATTGGGTCATTTTCTTCCGCACTACCGGATGGCCACCACGTTCGGATACACCATTGACGATCTCATCGTTTGCCAAAACAGTGCCAAGGCCGGGACACCAATTTACTTCCGTATCCGCCAAATAGGTGAGTCGGTATTTCAACAACAATTTCTGTTGTGCAACATGGTCTAATGCCTTCCACTGCTCTGCTGTTAAAAAGGGAGTATCCTCGTCACAAACGGCACTGATATTAGTGTTTCCTTCTAATTTCAATTTTTCCACTAAGGCGGAAATGGGTTCTGCCTTATTCGAGTCCTTGTTATACCAGGAGTTGAATAACTGAATAAAGATCCATTGGGTCCATTTGTAATAGGTGGGGTCCGAAGTGCGCACCTCCCTGCTCCAGTCGAACGAAAATCCTAATTTATCTAATTGCTCCCTATACCTTTTGATATTTGTTTCGGTGGTAAGGGCCGGATGCTGCCCGGTTTGTATGGCATACTGCTCAGCGGGCAATCCAAAAGAATCGTACCCCATTGGATGAAGTACATTAAAGCCCTGATGTCTTTTGTAGCGTGCATAGATATCGCTGGCAATGTATCCAAGCGGATGGCCCACATGTAAGCCTGCCCCAGAGGGATAGGGAAACATATCCAGCACGTAGAATTTCTCTTTATCAGATCTATTGGAGGCCTTATATGTTTGGTGTTCTGCCCAATATCTTTGCCACTTATCCTCGATTCTTCTAAAATCGTAATTCATTGTTTTATCTTCTCTTTCTATCCCGGCAAAAATAGGCGTAATCCCTGAAACGGGAAAGCCAATACTTAGAACAAAAAAGCGTTTACCCTATAAGGCAGTGCAAAATTGTTTAAACATCGATTCCAAAATTATATATTTAGTAGTTAAAATGAATCTTTTAAAAGCTATCGTCTTTCTAATGATACTTGGCTGCAGCCACGGGCTTTCTGCGCAATTGGGTTTTTGTGCGGGGAATTCTGGGAGCCCCATCTTTACTGAAGATTTTGGAACAGGCACTACCAATGGACCCGCTTTACCTGCAGGCACCACTACCTATACCTACGTAAACGGCGCACCAGACGATGGCAGTTACACCATTGCCAGTAGCACGGCGGGGTACTTCGATTGGTTTAATATTCAGGATCATACCCCAGGTGATATAAGTGGGAAAGCGTTTATTGTAAATGCAAGCTTTACACCCGGGGAATTCTATAAGAGAACTATCACCGGCCTATGTGAAAATACTTCCTATGAGTTTTCCTCCTGGTTATTGAATTTACACCCCAGATCCGGTGCCGGATGCCCGGGAACTGGCATTCCTATAAATGTAAAATTCGAAATTTGGGATAGTACGGATACTAATTTACTGGCCTCCGGGGAAACCGGAGATATTGTAGACAAGACCTCTCCGGAATGGGGCCAGTATGCCTTACTTTTTACAACAGTTCCTGGCCAGACATCCGTCATTTTAAAAATGATCAATAACGGCAGTGGAGGCTGCGGTAATGACCTGGCCATTGATGATATTGTCTTTAGATCATGCGGAGACCTGATCACTATATCAGACACCGCCAATGAAACTTCCATTTATGCCTGTGAAGATGATGGTCCGGTGAGTGCCACTATAACCGCTTCCCCGGATTTCAGTATATTCTCAAATCATTTCTATCAATGGCAGGAGAGTACAGATGCCATAAATTGGCTCGATATTCCCGGTGAAACAACGGATACTTACAGCACCCCGCTCGTTAATAGCGATACCTACTACAGGGTAAAGGTTTCAGAAGACCTGATCAATATTTCTAACGACCTATGTAATGTTATTTCAGAGGTCTTCGAAATCATTTTGGTGCCCACTCCTAATCCGCCAAACAGCATAGGAGATATACGCATTTGTGAAAATATTGAAAATGGCATCCTTACCGTGAGAGTTCCTCCCGGAATGCTGGTGAACTGGTATGATGCCCCCACCGGCGGAACACTGGTAGCGTCTAACACTTCTTCCTTTACTACAGACACGGCAGGAACATACTATGCAGAAGCAGTACCAACGATGGCCAATTGCCCATCGGATAACAGGACTGCTGTTACCCTGGAGTTCTATCCCCTACCGGTGGTAATAGATGAGGAACTATTTTTTTGTGAAAATACCGATATTACACTAGAATCCCGGGTCACTGGGGTGACATATGAATGGAATACCGGTGAAACTACACCCAACATTACCGTTTCTCAACCGGGTACCTACACGGTGGAGGTGACAGATCCCAGAGGTTGTTCTAACATAAAAACAATATTGCTTAATCAGATAGATCTGCCCGTTGTAGATGAGGTTTTTTCCCAGGATTACGACATTCTGATCTCAACCTTAAATGAGGGAGTGTTTGAGTATTCCTTAGATGGTATCAATTTCCAGGATGAATCTCGTTTTTTTAATATCCCGGGGGGAGTTTATACTATTTATGTAAGGAATGATATTAGTTGTGGAAATGTTAGTGTAAGCTACTTTCACCTGGTGGTCCCTAAATTTTTTACCCCCAATGGAGATAATATCAATGATGTTTTTAAAATTGATGGCATAGAAACTACCCCGGATTACGAGATAAACCTCTTCGATCGGTATGGAAAATTACTAAAAAGCTCCTTTAATGCCCCTATGCTCTGGGATGGCAGGTATAATAATCAGGATATGCCATCCGGAGATTATTGGTATTCGATAAGGATAGAGGGCGAGCTTTTCAAAGGACATGTTTCTCTCAAAAGGTAAGTTTGGAAACGGGTGGTACCAATCAATCTAAAATAATAACAATGCTCTGCTCTTAAGGTTCATCATACTTTAGTATTTTTACGCCATTATAAGCCTTCTATGAGTACAAGTTTTGAACGATATCAAAAAAGAAAATTGATTTCTTCTTATTTCTCTGTGGTGTTAAGCATAGGATTAGTTCTTTTTCTTCTTGGGGTTTTGGGACTTTTGGTACTCAATACAAAAAAACTGGCCGATCATTTTAAGGAACAAATAACCTTATCCGTTTTTTTAAAGGACAATGCCAAACAGGTAGAAATAGATCAGCTCCAAAAAAGTCTGGCTCTGGCTCCATACACCAAAACTGCTACCTATGTTTCCAAAGAGGAAGCTGCGGAACAACACAGTGATGAGATCGGAGAGAATTTTATTGATTTTCTCGGCTATAATCCGCTAAAGAATTCAATAGATGTGCAGTTAAATGCAGAGTTCGTAACTACAGATCAGATCGCTTCTATTGCCGAGGAAATTTCAGCCAAGGGATATGTGGAAGAAGTGAGTTATGACAAACCTCTCATAGCACTGCTCACCGACAATGTAAAAAAGATCTCCTTCTGGATACTTACGGTCTGTGCCATCTTTACTTTTATCGCAGTACTATTGATCAATAGCTCTATTCGTCTCTCCATATACTCTAAACGCTTTATAATTAAAACCATGCAAATGGTGGGGGCCACCAAAACCTTTATCAGAAGGCCGTTTATCTGGATTAATATTAAATTGGGGATGTTAGGGGCGCTATTGGCGCTATTGGTTTTGGGCGCATTATTGTACTACATGGATCTCAATTTCCCCGAACTAAGTCTTCTGGAAGATTACTGGATACTGGGAGCACTTTTTTTAGGGGTGTTCATTCTCGGCGTATTGATTTCGCTTTTAAGTACCTTTTTCGCCACCCAGCGATTCCTAAATCTTAGGACAGACGATTTATATTATTAACTTTGCTGCCATGGGTAAGAAGAATAAGAATCAACAGGAAATTAATAGAAAGGAATTCATTTTTCAAAAAAAGAATTACCTCTTTATGTTTATTGGTATTGCCTGTATGGCCTTAGGATTTATTTTGATGAGTGGGGGAGGAAGTGATGACCCTACCGTTTTTAATACGGACATCTACAATTTCAGAAGAATACGTCTGGCTCCTACCCTGGTCTTAATAGGTTTAGGCCTGGAAGTGTACGCCATCCTGTTAAATCCTCATAAGAAAAATTAATTGGAAATCATTGACGCCATCATTCTTGGTATTGTTCAGGGATTAACAGAATTCTTGCCGGTTTCATCCAGCGGGCATCTAGAACTGGGAAAGGCCATTTTAGGAGACGCCTCCATCCCGGAAGATAGCCTCCTTTTCACTGTTATACTGCATTTTGCCACAGCGCTTAGCACGATCGTGGTTTTTAGAGCCGATGTATTGGAAATATTGAAAGGATTATTGTGTTTCAAGTGGAATGAAGAAACCCGGTTTTCCCTTAAGATTATTCTCTCCATGTTCCCTGCAGCCTTTATAGGTTTATTTTTTGAAGAACGATTAGAAGGCCTTTTTGGTGAAAATGTATTACTCGTTGGTTATATGCTGATCATCACAGCCTTGTTGTTATATCTGGCAGACAGAGCGAAAGAAACAGATAAAAAGGTAACCTTTTTAAATGCCTTTATTATTGGTGTCTCTCAGGCAATTGCCATTTTACCCGGGATCTCCAGAAGCGGTGCCACTATTTCAACATCGGTTCTGCTGGGAATTGATAAATCCAAAGCAGCTCGCTTTTCTTTCCTAATGGTAGTACCCCTTATTTTAGGTAAAATGGCAAAAGACCTTTTTGGAGGACAGATAGATTTTCACAGTGCCCAAATAGCCAGTTTGGGAGCCGGATTTATAGCCGCTTTTTTAGCCGGCCTCGTAGCCTGCACCTGGATGATCCAATTGGTTAGGCAAAGTAAACTGCAGTATTTTGCTATCTATTGCTTTCTTGTTGGCCTTGTCGCCATCGCTTTTGGCCTCTGGAACTAAAACCTTCGAAATGAAAGCCTCTGTTGCATCCATATCCAAAGATGAGTTCCTGGAAGGGCAAATCCTGCTCTTGGATAAGCCCTTAAACTGGACATCTTTCCAAGCGGTTAATTCAGTAAAATGGACCATCAGAAAAAAGTTTAGCCTTAAGAAAATAAAGGTCGGACACGCAGGCACTTTAGATCCCTTAGCAACGGGTTTACTAGTGGTTTGTACCGGAAAATTTACCAAGAAGATAGCAGATTTACAGGGACAATTAAAAGAGTATACGGGTACCATCACCCTGGGGGCCACCACTCCCTCCTATGACCTGGAAACCGAGGTTCAGGAGATAATGAGTACTGACCAACTTACGAGCCAAGAAATTATTGAGGCTACCCACCAATTTAAGGGCGCCATTCAACAAAAACCTCCACTGTTCTCGGCACTAAAAAAGGATGGAAAACGTTTATATGAATATGCAAGGGAGGGATCAGAGGTAGACATCCCATCTCGTGAGGTAGAGATTTTTAATTTTGAGATTTCTGCGATTAACATGCCAACAGTAGACTTTAGGATAATTTGCAGCAAAGGTACTTACATACGATCTCTGGCACACGATTTTGGGAAGGCCTTGGGCGTAGGGGGCCATCTTTCCGCCTTGAGAAGAACCAAAATAGGTGAATACAACGTAGATAATGCAGTAGATCCTACTATTTTCAGAACGCTACTGTTAGAGGAATAGCCAGTTCTTTTTGTAATTTAATGGACTGCTAAGAACTTTTTTATGAAAAAAGTGTCACATATCTTCCAGGGGTTAATGAATTTGAACAGAAATCAACTTTCGTTCATCATCACCTTTTTTTCCCTGGCCCTGATGATCTTGCTACTGTACAATTTACATTTGGGTGCGGAGCAAGAGGATGAATATGTGATAGAAATGAGTCTTGCCGATGAAGATCTGCAAGAACTGTTAGAGCAGGAAGAGAAACTGGCCGAAGAATTGGCCAATGCAGATCCCATAAAAAGTAACCAGGCGATTAATGAAACTGCCAAGCCAAGTTTTGGCAACCCTGAGCCCTTGAAAACACTGGAGGAACTCATGGAAGAACACAATCTGAATTCTGAAGAAAATTCCCTTGATGATATTGTAAATGCAGATCCTGAATATGCGGCCACCTTAAGGGAGCTGGCTAAAAAACGGGAAGAGCGAAAAGAACAATTAGGTGAAAAGGAAGCAGAGAAAAAAGAATTTACAGATTACCTGGCGAACAGGAGGACACGTATAACCTATTCCCTTGTAGACAGGCGGAATTATGAACTTCCCCCACCCATCTATACCTGCCTGGAAGGGGGCACCGTAGTGATCAATATAAAGGTAGATAAATTAGGTTATGTTATTGAAGCAGATTTCAATGCCACCAGCTCTAATACCTCTAATGGCTGTTTGGTAGAGAATGCCAAGGAGTACGCACTTAAAGCAAGGTTTAACGCTTCCACAAAAACGACTCAAATAGGGACTATTACCTATCTATTTCAAAGTAAGTAAAAGCCGCAGGTCGTTCAGAATATTTTGTCCTTTATCCTTATTAAACCACTGTTGCAGGTCCTCCTTAAATTCCGGGGATAGGGATCCATGTAGTTGTTTGTATTCCGTGGCCAGTTGGGTTGCCTTACCGGGTAAGGGGCCCCAGGTTCCCAGCACTTCCATAGTATCCTTTTCTATCATTATCAATTTAGGAATGGACATTTTGTTATCCGTAAGAAATGAAGCCATTAACTTGGGGTGCTGATTTCGGAGAACAATCCGAAGCGTAATCTTATCATTGGTCATGGCAATCTTATTCATCACCGGCAGGGAAGGAGCAGCATCACCACACCAACTTTCAGTGATCACCAGCCAATACACTTTCTTTTGATACCCCTGTAGTTGCTGTACAACCTCATCCGATATCTTCAAGGTTTTGTCCCAGCGACGCATTCTCTGATCGTTCAAAATGGTATACTGTTTATACGCTTGCGTTTGTTCTGGCCCAGTGGTACCGTCCTTTGCCGCCAGGTTTGAGACCAGTTCGCGAAACGCTGTGTACGACATGGCATCTGCAAGTGCCTTTTCAATGATTCCTTTAGTAGTATGACCGGTCATAGAATTTTTAAGGATCTTAGGTTTTACAAATGAAAAAGACTGTGGAAAATACTTTTTATTGGTAGTACAAAGTATTCATTCCTTACATAGAGCTATTGATAGTGTCCTGAACTACAAATTTTCCGGATTGATGGCTAAACTCTGAAAAAGCTTTGCCTTAGCTGTAAAGAACTTGTTTTGGAGCTCGTTTTGCTTTAGCCTGGCATCTATAAGCGTGTTTTCCCGGCTATTGATCAGGAATAAAGAACTCTCCCCAAAACTAAACTTCCGTTCCTCTCCGCTCAGCAATACGCCATAATTGTTTACTATATCGAATACTAATTTATTCTGCTCGTCATAAGAATCGAGTTCATTATAGATCGCCAGGATCTTATTGGTGATAGATACCGTTGCGTTGTCATACTCATATTCTGCATCCCTCAACTTAAACTTTGCCAGCTTAAGTTCTCCCCTCTCTTTTCTCAAAAAGAGTGGCAAACGCACATTGAGTCCGCTTTTGTAATTTTCCGAACCAAGAGAATTGATCAATTCGGGTGTTTCGGTCAGGAAATTATACTCCAAATCTATTGTAGGCAACAGATTATTGGATTTTAGTCTTCTGTCTATAACCAGTTGATCTATTTTAGAGGCGAGCGATTTTATCTTTGGATGATTTTCAATGGTAAAGCTATCTAAAGGTTTTCCGAGAATTTCCAAGGCAATATCTATCTCATTTTGAAGGGAGGTATCTGGGATGATACCATCCTCCAGTTCAACAGGTACATCGTTGGGCATCCAAAGAAAGTTAGATAACTCCAAAGCTGTATTACGAAGGGCCACTTCTGCCTGTGTAAGGCCAAGTGCCCTGTTTTGATAAGCGATCTTCGCTTCAACAGTATCAATGGCCGCAATATCTCCGGAAAGTGCCCTTTCTTTTACGCCTTCGAACCGAATAGATGCATTTTCCAGAAAATTTCGGAAGATCTCGCGGTCGTTATACGCCTGAAGCCAGTTGAAGTATGCCACAGAAGCCTCATAAAGAATACTATTCACCAGGAGGTCCCTGTCTGCCAGAGTTTGCTCTCTGAAAAACTTAGCTTTTCGGAGGGTCGCCATCCTGTCATTTGCCAAAAAGCCCTGACCTAAAGAAAAAGATACCCCGGCGCTGTAAAGTCCGTCCTCGGGCAAAGTTCGCTCCGGATTCAAAAAATCACCATCTGTCTGCTCAAAATTCCCTTTTAGTTCAACTCCATACCAGGTAGGGATCTTAAAGGTTGCATTCAATTGGTCGTAATATTCGGTTCCTTTGAATTTCTTCCTATTGTAATCTACTTCCACCTTAGGATCGAACCCTCCACGTGCCTTCATCAGGTTTGCTTCACCAACGGCAATGACCAATTCGGCTTGTTTTGCAATAGGATGATATTTTTTAACATACCCCAGGTATTCCCTGAAATGAAGCGTCAGCCCGTCTTTTTCCTGGGCGGCCATGGAAAAGCATCCTAAAATCATGAAAAGTACAAGCAGCTTCTTCATCATTATTTTTTAGCTGAATTTGCCATGATATCTTCCGGTTGATAATAGTTAGGAGGGAAACCGTTTAACTGTCTCCACAACTCATACCAAATAGGCACATCTTCCAGGAGTGCCAGGGTATTTGCCCCAGAACCCACACGGATGTCTTTAGGCCAGTCATAGTCTTCCGGATCTGGCGCCAGGAGCACTCTGTATTTTCCATTGCTGCTAATAAAGGTTTCAATGGCTACCACAGTACCTCCATAGGTTCCGTAAGACACATTGGGCCAACCACTGAAAATGATCGCGGGCCATCCATCGAACTGAATACGGACCTTTTCCCCTAGATGGATAAGTGGAAGATCGATGGGTGCCACAAAGGTCTCCACTGCCAATTGGTATTCTGATGGCATGATCCCCACCAATTGATCTCCCTCTTTAAAAGTCTCACCGATCCCTGCCTGCAAGGCTTTGTTTATAAATCCACTTTGCGGGGCACGGATATAATACATCTGGCTCCGTATCTCGTAATTAGTGTATTCATTTTCGAGCTTCGTTACCTGTGCTTCAGAATCAAACTGACTAGACTGGGCCGTGTACATGTCACTTTCTGCCTTTGAGATCTTTTCTGTGTATTCTGCCTGCACCCTGTTGATCTCCATAGATGCATTTAGGATCTCATTCTTAGCGGCGAGAAGTTTGTTCTCCTGAGAGATCAGTTTAGCCTGGGTTTCCTGTAATTTCAGACGTTTTTCTTCCACATCGGTCACTGCCTTCAAACCTTCATTCTGTAGCTGAACTACCCGATCGTATTGTCGCTGAGCAATGCTGATATTTGTTTTAGCTGCCTCGAGATCTATGCTGTCGCTCTGTACTTTCAACCCGGCTTGCAGCAGTTTGTTTCGCGCCTGCTCCAGCTTTAAGATCCGCTCATTGTTCAACGCCTGCATTTGTGAATTCAGCGATTTTACCTTTCCCTGGTAGGAAGTTACAGACATAGATTTCGCCTTGATCTGATCCCCGGTTCTGGCGATCAGATTTGGATCGAAGTATTCATTTTTTACCTCTGAAATAAAAAGAATAGTATCCCCTTTATTTACAAAATCGCCTTCTTGCACATACCACTTTTCTATCCTTCCCGGGATGGGAGATTGTATTGTTTGAGGTCTGTGCTCCGGATTTCGGGTCGTTAGGTAACCATCCCCGGAGATCGTTTGAGTCCAGGGCAAAAATAGCACGACAAACCCAACAAGAGTAAAGGCCAGCAAAAAGCGGTCAAAATGCTTGTAATGTCGTGAATGAAAAACCTTTTGTGATGATTTAAATGGCAAAAGGTCAATTTTCTGATTCAGCCTGTTTGGAGATATATTCAGCATAGCTTTACTTCTCTTTAATTATTTGCCCATCTTTCATGGTAATGATCCTGGCACATTGCTTTACCCATTTTGGATTCTGACTAACCACAACCAAGGCCCATGGATTTTTTCTGTCTGACAAGAACTTCATCATTTTTTCCGCTTCTTCCGGGTTGAAATGATCCAATGGATCTTTCAGGATAAGTAAGCGGGGCCTCCGCACAATACTTCGGGCCAATACTATTTTTTTGCTGATCACATAAGGAATTTGTTGCCCTTCCGGATATAGCATAGTTTTTAGGCCCTTTGGTTGATTCTTTACAAATTCTGTTAGACCGGCATGCTCTAATGCCCAATAGACGTCTTCATTGCTCAATGAGGTATCACCGAAAGTGATATTTTCAAGGATACTACCCTCAAAAGGTGATTCCTCCGATAGAGATTGCCCAATGTGAGACCTGTAGTAATCCAGGGAGATCGATTTAAGAGAGACATTATTGACATAAATAGTTCCTGCATCTGGTTCCAGAATGCCAGCAATGAGTCGCAACAGAGTGGATTTACCCGAACTACTATCCCCATTGATCAATATTGTACAACCGGGTGTGATCATAATGGAGACCTTGTTAATTATATAATTTTCTGTGCCCGGCACTTTATACACAATATCCTTGAGTTCTATATTGAAAGGATCGTTTTCTTTGAAAGGTCTTTCACCATCCTGAGACTCCAGATCTTTATCTACCACCTGCCCCAGCTTTTCTAAAGAGGTCAGTAAATCATAGAAGGTTTCCAATCCAAGGATAAGTTTTTCAACACTATTGATCACCAGAAGAATGATGATCTCCGCTGCCACAAACTGCCCAATATTCATCTCCTGGTTCAGCACCAAAATCCCTCCGATTAGCAGGAGTCCAAGGGTAACCAAAATCTTAAACCCTATCATTTGTATAAATTGAATCACCAGGATACGAAAATGACTCTCCCGAGCTTCCAGGTATTTCTCAACTAAAAGATCGTTCTTATACATTGCCAAATTTGTTTTGCCCGAAAGCTTAAAACTAATGATAGACCTGGCTACTTCCTGAATCCAATGGGCCACTTTGTATTTGTTCTCGGATTCGGCAAGACTAGTATCCAGGCCTCTTTGAGCTGTAAACTTAAAGACAAAGTAGATTAGTATCAATAACAGAAATCCGTAGATAATAAAGAAAGGGTGATAAAAGGATAGCAGCAACAACCCAAAGATGATCTGCAACAAAGCTGCAGGGAAGTCTACCAGGATCTTTGCCAATCCTTTTTGAACGGTAATTGTGTCAAAGAAACGGTTAGCCAACTCCGGAGGGTAAAAATTGCGTAATTCGCTCATTTTTATCTTTGGAAAACGATATGCAAATTCGAAAGAGGCACGTGTAAATATCTTCTGTTGTAAATTTTCTATGATGCGTATCTGCATCAATTGCAATATTCCAACAAAAGCGACCCCAAGGGTAACCAGTATGACCAGCACAATCCAGGAGGTGCTGATCTGGGCTCCCTGTATCAAATTAATGATCGCCTGTATTCCCAGGGGAAGGGAGAGGTTTACGAGTCCGGCAAAAATGGCGTAATAAAAGACCTGCAGAACGTCTCTCTTATCCAATTTTAGCAACCCTAATAAACGTTGCCATGCAGTAAGTACAGTTTTGGCCATCTTAGATTTCTTTTATGGAATTAAACACCAGATGTTTAAAATATTCAGTGGGGGTGACCTTATTATTGCAATCGGTCAATGAAGGAAAATGCTGTGTTAAAAAATATTGATGCAGGGAACCTTCCAATAAGGTACTCGCCAGACTTGAGGGATACATGTAATTGGGTTTAAGATTCTCTATCATTTCACTGATCCTTAGAACCATGCGCTTGTATATCTCAAAATACCCTTCCTTATTCTCGGTATCTACTTCTTTGGTAAGATACGACTTGGAATACTCATTAATAATGATGTCGTTGAGCAGCACTTCATTTATATGGGAATAGGAGGCATCCAGAACCACGGGCTGGGTTATTATTTCAATGGCCTTTTCCAATTTTTCGGTAGGATCTGCTATACTATTGGTTGCAAAAACAAACTGATATTCCTGCCAACCCCAATACCAGGAGGTTAAGTAAAGCAATAGCTTGTGTTTATTCTCAAAATAGCGGTAGATAGAACTTTCATTAGAACCTATCATTTCGCCTAACTTTTTAAAGGTAAAAGCATCAAAACCCATATCGTGTAACATAAGAATACTGTGCTCTATGATCCTTTTCCCAAGATCTGAAGACTCCGGGTCTTTCAGATAGGTCATTTTATTGACCTCAATCTTCATGGACTGCAATAAATGTTTCATATTAATCCGACTTTAAGGCGACAAATATAATAGTATTACTATCACTTTATAATAGTTTAACTGTTTTTTAACAAGAGTATTGCTTGACATATTGCGATTAAGTATATACATTTGAGATACTAAACAAAAACTAAACTCATGGTTCTCAAAAGATTCCTAATAGCATGCATGTTTAGCGGTGCGACCTTTGCTTTCGCCCAGGA
Source organism: Muriicola sp. (assembly GCF_049669965.1). Lineage (NCBI taxonomy): Bacteria > Pseudomonadati > Bacteroidota > Flavobacteriia > Flavobacteriales > Flavobacteriaceae > Muriicola > Muriicola sp. Next base: position 34,611 of record NZ_JBATLB010000051.1, read on the forward strand.
AAAACAGCAAATCCCCATTGAGGCCGGGACTGTCCTAACCATTGCAAAACCATCAACAGCCAACTATAAGCACATCGATTTTCCAAGAAAGAATTTCATCATAAAACGCGGAGGTATCGCAAATTTTAAGACGCTTTATGGAAAAAAAGTCGAAGTAGTTTCGCATTCCTATTCTGCTGACGGGCAAACCATCGTGACTCTTAAGCCAGCAGATGGAACAAAATTTTTTAGAAATTTCAGTACGGTAGATGCGCACTTAGAAGATGCCCTGTCTACAGGTGAACTGATAAAGTAAGTGTTTGTTCTCTGATACCGGTGTGCATCGATCCTTTTCCATTGGGATCGAAGCTGCCGGTTTTGTTTTTCCTGATCAGTAATTTTCATACCAACTAAATTTCTCCTTTATCACCTCATCTTTTTCTGCCCTTATATATTCTAAATACGCCTGAGCCGTTGGTGAGAATTTCTTTGAATGCAGCCAGATAAGATTCCATGAGGTACTAATAGGCAAACCCTTTGTAGGTAATATTTGAAGGGATCCATTGTTCAACTCATTCTTTAAGCCAATTATGGGCATAATGGAATATCCTAGACCCGCAATAACTGCTTGTTTAACTGCCTCATTAGAAGTTAGCTCCATGATCTTTCCGGTTCGAATGCTATTGGCACTTAGAAAATCGACCATAGCCTTTCTTGTGGCCGATCCTTGCTCCCTGAAAATAAAGGGCAATTTTTCAAAATCCGACTTTCGTATTTTCTCCTTAACCTGAGCGGGAAATTGACTGCCAACCAGATAGAGCTTATTCTGCATCAAGGTGACCTTTTTGACATTCAATTGTTCGGGCAATACAGAGACCAGTGCAAAGTCGACCGCATTATCCTCAAGGCTTTTAATTACTCCGGCCTTGTTGGTTACATCTATATGTAGATCTACTCCCTCGTGCTGCCTGATGAATCCCGATAAAAAATAGGGCATCACATATTTTGCTGTGGAGACAATAGAAATACTCAGCTTTCCTACCAGCTGACCTTTGTAGGCCTTTGATCTGTAGCGAATAGCATGCACTTCATTCAGGATCCGTTCACTGGCCTCAGCGATCTCATAGCCGAATTCTGTTATGTATAATTGCCTTCCGATAACCTCTGTCAGCGGAATATCGAACTGGTCCTGAAGCTTTTTAAGCTGAATAGATACCGCGGGTTGGGTTAAATGGAGCTCCTCAGAAGCCTTGGTAATACTCTTGGTTTCCGAGATCTTTTTAAAGATGCGCAATTGTTGCAAAGTATAATTCATAAGTAATAGTTATGTACATCGCATTAAATATAAAAAAAAATAAACATCTTCTTCCGAAGATCGAAGGATTACGCCAAGCGGAGGAACGTAGTCTGGTTAATACTTCTTGTTTATCTTTAAAGATTTTTAAAATATTCTCCTATCTTTAAGAAAGGGATCTAGGCAATGGAAAAAAAACGCTGTGGATGGTGCTTGAGCAGTGATTTGTATAAATCATATCACGATCACGAATGGGGTGTACCTGTAAAGGACGACGCCACCCTCTTTGAATTTCTGATCCTGGAAACCTTCCAGGCCGGACTTAGTTGGATCACTATCCTGAATAAACG
>NZ_JBATLB010000052.1:0-2199 GCF_049669965.1 Muriicola sp.
CATAAAGGGGGCATGACTTTTATCTGGGCCTTATTTGTGGAACGCAGGAAGCCCTTGGTTGATGTGAAAGGGAAACAGCAAGCAGGAAGATTCTGTAAGCCAATTACCAATGCAGCTAAGGGTGACGGATCAGTCCATATTAGTGAGGAAGGTTTTGTAATGGAACTGGAACTGGAGTGAAGGGACTGACAAGTTCAAGTGTCCTAGGTCAACCATGAAAATGGGATGAACCGTTGGAAACTGTAACCTGGAATGGTTACATGAACTTGAAGAGCCGTATGATGGGAGACTATCACAGCCTGTCCCGAGCTATCGGGATACGATTCTGTGAGAGGGGCGAGGCGAAATTCCTCGCTCCTACTCTACTGTGTGTAGTTATTTTACGTGTCAATTCGATAAATATTCTTCAACACTAATTTTTCTGCTTTGATTATTCGCATCTCTTATCAATTTCAAGATTTCATCTAGTTCGCTTCTGTCTAAATACTTACCTCTGACCACTACTGCGTTAATGTTTCGAGTATTTCCTATGTTGTCCAACGGATTACCATTTAAAATAACCAGATCTGCTGTTCTTCCTTCTGCCATTATCCCAGCATTGCTTCCAAGCCATTCGGCGGCGTTTTTAGTCGCGGTATCTAATACATATTTGTTATTTAGACCTAAATCAGCAAGATGCTCTAATTCGTCATGCAGTGAAAACCCAGCAACAATACCGGGGTTTCCTGCATCAGTTCCTGCTGTAAGATTCACGCCATTACGGGCAAAAGCAAGCGTCATTTTATTTACGGCTTCGATATAGGTATCCCAATATATTTTAGCTTTCCTAATTCCTTCCGTATCGGTATTATTTGGGTCTTCATATCTATTGCTTCCAGGTAACCAGCCCGGATTGAATACAGACCCTTCCAAAATACCAGGATTTACATATTCAATCTCCATAGATTTAAGATAGCTCCTTAAATCCAAATCTTGCTTTTTTGCTCGTGGATAAACATTTACAGTAGTGGAAATCGTTATATTTTTTTCTTTAATTCTTTTAGCAATACTATCCGCATTTTCTATTAAAAAGGAAAGGTATGCTTCGGTATTGTCATAGAATATTTTAGAACGACCACCGAATTCTCGTTCCATAGCTTTGGTGATTTCTTCGACATGTGCAACTTGAGATTGATTAGAGTCAAATAAATCCTCAAGGGTTACGGCAGGTGTCAGGTGGCCAATCATTGGGATATTATATTCTTTAGAGGCTCGAGAAACTGCAAAGTAGTTATCTTTATCTAAGCTATAAGCTTTTAGTGCATCATATCCCATTGACTTGAATTCAGCAACGGTTTTTTTGGTCTTTATGGTATCGTTGAAAACAGGAATTGGACCCAGTGAACCGTATATTTTACTTCTAAAGTCTTTTGCACTATTCATTGGCCCAGCGGCCACATAAAGTTGAGGCAATAAGGAACCATTTTTTGCTTCATCTCGCCATTCAAGATAAAGTCCTCGCCACGAACTCATTGTAGCAACATGGGTTATACCATTAGCGAGGAAAAGTAAGAGGTCGTTTTTACTTTTATAGGGGTGAATATGAGAGTCAATTAAACCTGGAATCAAATACTTACCCTGGCCATCAATAATGGTGTAATCATTTGGAATACTTTTGGCTTTGCCAATATATTCAATAATTTCATTGTTAACTAGTATTGTTTGATTTGGAAGTATAGAATCGTTATTAGCCGAGAGCACTCCGATATTTTTTATTGCGATTTTCCCAAATTGAGTCTTAAAATTAGACCCATCAACAACTACAGTGTTCTCACCTGAAAGTTGTTTTTCTTCAGATTTAACATACCACAATACCGTAATCGTCAAGAGTGCAATTACAATAAAGGCTGTACCAAAAAACCATTTTAGAAAGGTCAAAACTTTTTTCATAATTAAATTCTGCAGTTAATTTTTTAATTACACACAACGGTTTTGTGTATGATTTCGTTGCGTGTTTCAGCACTAAAGTTAGCAAATAAATCACAGATAGAAAGTCCGCTAGGACTTTCGTAAGTAGGCTATAACTAGCAATGAATTATACACGTTGTTACCTGCTGTGCTTTACTAAATTAATATTCCGTTATTGGTGCAATCATTTTTATTATTGTTGGTTCAGATTTCTTTTCATTTTTTGATTGTTCATAATTGCTTGTTTCTTTG
>NZ_JBATLB010000053.1:0-1993 GCF_049669965.1 Muriicola sp.
TTTATATCTCCTTTGGAACATTGCTATACCTATTCAGGGTAGCACCACATTTAAATTTACCTTTATTAACTATGTTGAAAATTAGGTATTAAAATAAAACATCAGATAATACTAAAATCAATCCCAGTAATGGAATTTTCCAATATAATGTTTCTAATATGCTCAGATACAATATATTGAACTCCTCCCTCGACAAATTTCAAAACAAAAATATCTTTCTTTATTTTAGATTTATCCAACGTATAATTTTCAATGTAAACCGATAACATAGAATCTCTATTCAGATTTTGTAAATAATCATTGAATGAATTATATGAACTCAAATCTAGCTTTTCTACTTTATTAAACACATTTTCCATTAAAAAAATCTCGGATTTGTTAAAATCTATATAATCAAAATCTATTTTAATAGGATTTAAAGTGTAATAATTTTCAATTTTGATGTTTTTATAAAAAACTGGTGACTTTATAAACTGAAGATCTCTATTATTACTTAATTCGAAAATTCTCTTAAGATCTTTGCTTATTAATAATTTTAATGAAAATCCGCTTATAAAAGCACTTATTAGATCAGTTAGTTCTGCATTTTTAGATAAAATGGCATTCGCAATTTTAACCTCAGAAGGAGCATTTTGAAAAGTTATTCTATCTATAAAAAGGGGATCTTCCCATATATCACAATTATAATACGCATCTTCAACCTGAGGATAAGTACCAATTATTTCATTATCCAAAGAATGCTTTAAAATGTAATAATTCATTCTAAAAAACTAAGTCGTCTAAATGTTTATTAGGGTTATTCAAAATAGCATTTCTAATGTTACTAACCAGATGGCGCGGATTTGTAATCCGCGCTATTTGACAATATGACTTTAGTCATAGATCGATAATCTACCAATTAGTACCTTTCAACCTTATATACCGTCGGCCTGTTCCTACTTAATTCATTTAGGAAGTGGCCAAAAAAGTTTTGTCCTTACATAAAAATACTTCAATTTTAAAAATACAGCATTCATGACCAAAAAAGTAATCCATTTAGCGATGGCGGCAGTATCCATATTGATCATCTCTTGCAATAATAACTCCAGGACAACAGATCATGCTCATCCCCCAGCATCCTCTGAAAATTATACAGGCAAACCCATTACACACCAATATGATACAAGGATCGATTCCCTGATCAGTCAAATGACCTTAGAAGAAAAAACAGGCATGCTACACGGAACCAGCATGTTCACTACCGCCGGAATTGAACGGCTGGGAATTCCTGAGTTAAAAATGGCTGACGGACCTTTAGGAGTTAGGGAAGAGGTCTCCAGAAATTCCTGGGCTCCGGCAGGGTTAGATACTGATTTTGCCACCTATTATCCTGCAGGTGCCGGACTTTCCGCTACCTGGAACCCGGTATTGGCCTATACCTTTGGGAAAAGCGTTGGGGAAGAGTCGCGTGCCAGAGATAAGGATGTGCTCTTATCTCCTGCCATCAATATCATCAGAACCCCTTTGGGTGGTAGAACCTATGAGTACTTCAGTGAATACCCTTTTTTAAACAAAAAGTTGGCCGTTCCGTTTATTGTAGGGCTACAGGACAATGATGTAGCCGCTTGCGTAAAACATTATGCAGCCAATAATCAGGAAACCAACAGAGATTTTGTGGATGTCCAAATAGATGAACGCACGCTTCGGGAGATCTATTTGCCGGCGTTCGAAGCTGCAGTAAAGGAAGCCAATGCGTATAGCATGATGGGGGCCTATAATAAATTCAGAGGGGCCTATTTATGTGAGAACAACTATATGTTAAACGATGTTCTTAGAGATGAGTGGGGGTTTGAAGGGGTGGTCATTTCCGATTGGGCCGCCGTACATACCTCCGTGAATTCCCTGAAAAGCGGATTGGATCTGGAAATGGGAACCCCTAAGCCGTTCAATGAATTCTTTTTAGCAGATGCGTTGATTGACGCTGTAAAAGCAGGAGAAATTTCAGAAGAGGAAA
>NZ_JBATLB010000054.1:0-4559 GCF_049669965.1 Muriicola sp.
AAAACGGCATCGCCCTGATTCACAATAGGTGATTCGTTGATGCAGATCACATAGCCTGAATGTGAGGCCTTTATATTGCGTTCAAAATAGCCAAAAGGGTCAGAGATACTTCCTATGACAGTGCCCTTTTTTACTTTTTTACCCAGGATTGGTTTCGGATGGAACATCCCGGAATAATTAGCCCTGGTCCACTTAGAATCGGTGATCATTACAGGTTCTTCAGGCGATACTTCAAAACGGCTGAGCTCCTCCTTAAAATTGCGCATACCTAATTCCTGCATAACCCTCATGGCACCGCTAACTCCCGCCTGAGTTACCCTGGTGTCTAAATGGTTCGATTTTCCTCCTTCAAAGAGTAAAATCTTTTTCTTCAGTTTGTGCATCGCCTGCCTGAACGATTTGTCGCGCCGGGCAGATCCAATAATAAAAGGCGTGTGGAAGACCTTGGCGAGCGCTAAACTTTCAGGGTCTTCCTGATTGATACGGATCTGAGGCACATTAAACCGGCTGTCGCCTCCTGTGTGGAAATCAATACAATAATCTACTTTGGGTGCAATCTCCTTGATGATGTAGTAGGCAAATCTGCTGGCCAGAGAACCCCTGGGGCTTCCCGGAAAAACACGGTTTAGGTCCCGCCCATCAGGAAATTGACGTTCCTGATTCAGGAAGCCAAAGACATATACCACCGGAATACAGATGATGGTTCCTTTCTCCGGAATATTATATTTTTTAGCAATTAATTGTCGTACAATTTCAATCCCGTTGATCTCGTTGCCGTGGATCCCACCCGTGATCAACAAGACAGGACCGTCTTCCTTGGCACGCTCCACAATGATGGGCACCTGTATAGTGGTTCTGGTATGCAATTTAGCAATGTCCAGGTTGAGCTGGTAGCTCTTCCCCCTTTCAATATTTTGATCTAATAATTCTATCTTACTCTTCGGCATTCCTCTCTACATACTTAATTATTTTGGTAGCGATATCCTCTCCGGTAGCGGCTTCAATCCCCTCCAGTCCCGGGGAAGAATTCACCTCCAAAATTAGAGGTCCGCGGGCAGATTGTAACATATCTACTCCGGCCACCCCAAGTCCCATGACCCGCGCTGCCTTAATGGCGGCGTTTTCTTCTTCGTCTGTCAATGCAATGATATTGGCAGATCCGCCTCTGTGCAGATTACTGCGAAATTCTCCCTCTTTTCCTTGTCGTTTCATGGCCCCAACCACATGTCCGTCTATCACAAATGCCCGGATATCGGCTCCTTTGGCCTCTTTGATAAATTCCTGTACTATGACCCTGGCTTGCAGCCCGTTAAAAGCCTCCAGGATAGATTCGGCAGAATTTCTATTATCTGCCAGTACAACACCGAGTCCCTGGGTACCTTCCAGCAGTTTTATGACAACAGGAGCGCCGCCGGCCTTGTCTATAATGGCCCCAACATCCTTGGAATAATTGCTAAAAACTGTTTTTGGAAGTCCTAGTCCCGCCCTTGACAATATTTGAAGACTCCGCAGTTTGTCTCTGGAGCGCACCAGTGCCTGAGATTCTACCGCCGTAAATACTTTCATCATCTCAAATTGCCGCACTACGGCTGTACCATAAAATGTAATGGAAGCGCCAATACGTGGGATAACCCCATGAACATCTGTAACTTCTTTCCCTTTGTAGATAAGCCCTGGTTTTTTCTTTTCTATGACCAGGTCACATTTGCTGTGGTCTATGACCACCATCTCGTGTCCTTTTGCCTCCCCGGCCTCCATAAGGCGCTTGGTAGAATAAAGATTATTATTTTGGGATAGAATTACAATTTTCATTTTAATTTTCCTTCTTTTTAATTAGTCGGGTAAAGTACTGATAATATTTAGTTCGATGGAAGGTATTTACCACAAACTTTTGGGTTTTAGACGCTAAAATATCGTGTTATTCTTATGGAATAGTACCCTAAACTTGTGTTAACCAGCACAATAAATTGAATAATTTCGTAGTTTTGTTGGTATCATGAACGAAACAGTACGTAAAATAGGTTCCCTGATGATGGCCCTTCTTGTGCTTTTCTCCACCATGTCCTTTTCTATGGACATGCATTTCTGTGGGGATTCGTTAGTTGATTTTAAATTCTATCAGAAGGCAGAAACCTGTGGGATGTCTATGGATATGCCCATGAGGGATATGATGTCAGATGATATGGAAATGCATTGCTGTTCGGACGTTGAAGTTGTTTTAACAGGGCAGGATGATCTTCAATTATCTATTGATCAGTTCTCTTTTGAACAGCAAACCTTCATATTAGCATACACTTTTGCGTATATATACTTATTTGATAAGGTAAATGACCAACCCATTCCATTTAAGGAATATTCTCCTCCTATACTTATAAAGGACGTCCAGCTACTGGACCAGACTTTTCTAATTTAAGAACATACTATAAAGAGTTACTGTACTGCACACCCAGTATGGTAATCGGCATTGTATCTAAATGCCATTGAATTATCTCTTGAGATTCAATTCCTATCCTTTATATTATGTTGAATAAAATCATAAAATACTTTTTAGAGAACAAGCTTGTTACTGTTCTGATCCTGATCACCTTTGTGACTTGGGGTATTATCAATTCACCATTTAATTGGGATACCGGATTTTTACCAAAAGACCCGGTACCGGTAGATGCCATACCAGATATTGGTGAAAATCAACAAATTGTATTTACCAATTGGCCCGGCAGATCACCGCAAGATATTGAGGACCAGATATCCTACCCAATGACCACTTATTTGTTGGGAATTCCCGGTGTTAAGACCGTACGCAGTTCTTCCATGTTTGGATTTTCGAGTATCTATATCATATTCAATGAGGATACCGAATTTTACTGGTCCCGTTCCCGTATCCTTGAAAAATTAAATTCATTGCCAGCCGGACTTCTCCCGGAGGGGGTTACACCCATGCTGGGACCCGATGCAACAGCATTAGGACAGGTGTATTGGTATACCCTTGAGGGAAGGGATAAAGATAATAATCCTACCGGGGGATGGGACCTGCAGGAAATACGAACTATTCAGGATTTTTATGTGAAGTACGGCCTTAATGCTGCCGAAGGAGTTTCTGAAGTGGCATCCATCGGGGGCTTTATTCAGGAGTACCAAATAGACGTAAACCCCGATGCCCTGAAAGCATACAATATTCCCTTGTACAGGGTAATGGAGGCTGTTAAGAATTCCAACAAAGATGTTGGGGCCAAGACCATAGAAATAAACCAGGCAGAATACCTGGTGAGGGGCCTGGGGTATATTAAAAAAACAGAAGACATTGAAATGGCGGTAGTTGCCGTGCAAGACAATGTTCCTGTACGCATCAGGGACATAGGGGTAGTGAGTTTAGGGCCGGCAACTAGAAGAGGTGTTCTGGACAAAGGAGGTGCCGAAGTGGTTGGGGGTGTTGTTGTAGCCAGATACGGTTCTAACCCCTTGGCAGTTATCAATAACCTCAAGGAGAAAATTAAAGAGATTTCTCCCGGACTTCCAAAGAAGATGTTAGCAAATGGAGTGGAAAGTAAACTGACCATCGTCCCGTTTTATGATAGAACACATCTTATCCACGAAACCATAGGAACCCTGGAAAACGCTTTATCTCATGAAATTTTGATCAGTATTATCGTGGTACTGGTTCTTGTTCTCAACCTTAGGGCTTCTGTTATCATATCGGGTCTGTTACCCGTTGGAGTCCTAATGACCTTTATCATTATGAGGTTTTCCGGGGTTGATGCTAATGTGGTGGCACTCTCAGGTATTGCCATCGCTATTGGCGTCATGGTAGATGTAGGGATCATTTTTATAGAGAATATCATTCGCCATTTGGAGATGCCTGAAAACCATGGTGTTAAGGGCAAAGAACTTAGGCAGCTGATCTTTAAGGCAACTTCTGAAGTAGCCTCTGCCATCACCACAGCCCTGGCAACTACAGTGGTTAGTTTTGTTCCTGTTTTTGCTATGGAATCTGCTGAAGGTAAGCTATTTAGGCCCCTGGCATTTACTAAGACCTTTGCCTTATTGAGTGCTTTTGTTCTTGGAATAATTGTTCTCCCGGCATTGGCACATTTTGTCTTTGGTATCAATTATAACAGGAAGAGGGTTCGCAGATTCTGGAGTATCCTTCTGATGGTCACAGGAATACTTTTTGCTTTCTATACTGGTATGTTGCTACCCCTGGCCCTTACATTGATTGGGGTAAACAATCTGTTGGAACCCAGATGGCCGGAAAAATTTAAGGCGTATCCCAACTATATCAATTTAGGACTAACCATTTTTATCGCTTCCTTTTTCCTTACCGAAGAATGGATGCCATTGGGGCCTCAAAACGGAATTCTGATCAATTACTTCTTTGTGTTGTTTTTGATAGGGATCATTCTTTTAGCGTTAATGGTCATCGTTCATTTTTATGAACCTGTTCTGAAATGGTGCCTGGAGAACAAGGGAAAATTTATGCTAATACCTTTTATAACCTTGTTTTTTGGTCTGTTGGTCTGGATAGGCTTTAACAGCACCTTCGGATTTGTAGCTAATGGGCT
>NZ_JBATLB010000055.1:0-17809 GCF_049669965.1 Muriicola sp.
TTCCCAAGTCGTGGGGAGTTAGTATCCATTGCAGCATTTGCCAAAACCATTAACGATCCTGTAAACAGGGTAGTAGCCACCGACGCAACAGGGAACCAACGTTACTTCAGGACCGGAGAACAGGCTAAGGTATATGGGGTAGAAGTTGAGGTTCGTAAAAACATCCTAAAAGATAGTAAGGAGAATTCCGTACTAACTGTAGGGGCTAATGCCGCCTATACCTATACCGAACAAGATCTTAAAACCGTATCCACCTCCGATGGGTTTACGTTTGGAACTTCCTTTTCGGACAGAACAACAGAAGAATTGGAAGGTGCCTCCCCGGTAATTGTAAATGCGGATATTAGTTACAGCCCGGAATTTGGGAAGTATAAACCCGCTGCTACCGTTGCATTCTCATATTTTTCAGATCGTATCTATGCCATTGGAAGTGGTAACCTGGGGAATATGATAGAGAAAGGAGTTCCCAGCTTAAATTTTGTGTGGAGAAATACTTTTGGAGAGCACTTAGAAGCAAACTTAAGTGCCATGAACTTATTGAACCCGGATATTTCTCTTTTCAGAGAAAACACCGGTGTGGAAGATACCAATCCGTTGGTTCAAGGCTTTGTAAAAGATGGCAACGTCATCTTACGCGAGTACAAACGAGGAATAAATGTTGGCCTCACTCTTAAATATAAATTCTAATACATTCTTAAACGAAAAACAATGAAAAACAACTTATTACTATTAGGAATCGCCGCTTCTCTCCTTATAGCGTGTGAAAGCGATGATACTGCCGATATTATTATCACCGATAATAGTGTCACAAACAATACTACAACTACAGGCGGAGGTGAAAACCCAGGTGCCACTACAGAAAATCTGAGTGGAGTTTACACTGAGAACCTAACTCTGGATCCGGATGTTGAATACATAATCACCGGACCAGTACTAATGGCTTCAGGAACCACCTTAACCATCCCTGCAGGAATGACCGTAAAAGCACAACCGGTAGGTGTGAATGCTTATATAGCCATTCAACAAGGAGCAAGGATCAGTGCTGTTGGTTCTGCCTCAAGTCCAATCATTCTAACTTCCAATGCAAGTAGCCCTTCTTCAGGTGACTGGGGTGGTTTGGTTATTTGCGGATCTGCCCCTATCAACTCTACAGCAGATGGTTCTACGGACACCTCAACATCTGAGGTAGGCGGACTTTCCTACGGGGGGAATATCCCAGCTGATAATTCTGGTTCCGTACAGTATGTACGAATTGAGTATGCCGGTGGGGCCATTGATGGAAATGCGGAATTAAACGGACTTTCCATGTATGCTGTAGGTAGTGGAACTACGATAGATTACGTTGAGATCTACGAAGGCTCTGATGATGGTGTAGAGTTTTTTGGAGGCACAGTAAATGCAAGCCATATTGTTGTTGTAAATGCAGAAGACGATTCTATAGACTGGACCGAAGGATTTACAGGAACATTAACCGATATCTATGTGCAGCACGGGGCTTCACATGACAAAGCTTTTGAATGCGACGGATACAATACCGATTTCAGTAATGAAGGTGGGTATTTCTCTGCCCCGAATGTGACCAATGTAACCATTGTAGGTGCCAATGACGGGGCTGAAGCTGTCCGTCTAAGAGCGGGGACCCAAGGCCTCTTTACAAACCTGGTTTTTACAGATTTTGATGAAGCATTCGACCTCGATGGCGATGCAGGAGACAATCCAACAGGGCAAGGTGTAATAGACGGGTTATTAGGAGTAACCGATGTAACCTTTACCAATGTTACTACCAAATTGAAAAATGACACAGGATTTACCTTTACAGAAGCAGATTTCATCAGTGGTGATGGTAATGGTACCGGCACGGATGTAGCCAGCTGGGGAGCCGGATGGACAATAGGAATTAACTAAGATAAATTAGCCAATTGAAATTTAGTTAAAGCCCCGCAATGCGGGGCTTTTTTATTAACGCTTTCCTTACTAATTGTTAAACTGGAGGTAACCTTATTTTTACATTGATAGAGTTCCTTTGTAACAGAAATTATTTGTTGATGAAAAAACTTCTTGGTTTTCTTTTCTTTATCTCCTCTGTAGCAGTGTTTTCACAGGCACAAGGAACAATAGCAGGTACAATTCTTGATCAGGAAGTATTTAATGAACCTTTGATCTATGCGGAAGTTCATTTAAAAGAAACCTCTAAAAGAGTACAAACTAATTTTCATGGTAATTTTGAAATCACCGGAATAGCGCCCGGCAACTACACCCTTGTTATAGATTATCTTGGGTATGAAAGCGTGGAATTAGCCGTTGAAGTAGAAAACGATAAAGTGGTAAGACTAACCAAAAGTCTTGCAGCCAAGCAACTGAGTTTTGATGATATGGCAACTATAGACACCGCCAAAAAGGAAGTGCAAATTTTAGAGCAGACCAATTTACACGGTAGGGGTGAAAAATAAACAACCCCATTATATCTTATTAGACAATTAAATTTTATTGAATTGCTAAAAACATAAATCCCGCCAATGGCGGGATTTATGTTTTAGGCCGGTAAACGTCTAACTGTTTAATTCTTTACCAGTGTATTACTGCTCTTTTTTCCATCAACGCTAGCTACGGCATTATTGCTATACTCCACTTTTTTCATAGTGCCGTCTTGCCAAAATGTCCAGGTACCAGTTCTAAGACCTCTTTCATAGAATCCTTGTGCTATGATATCTCCTTCTTCATTATAACTGATCCACTCACCGTGTAATTTGCGATCCAGATTAAAGGTCCCTTTTTGGCTTATCACTCCATTGTCATAAAAATATACGGCTTCAATAAGCCCTGTATCCTCATTCATGACCAATTCTTTATCTTTCTGACCATAGGTAACAATGCTCATTAAAACCAGGGTTACTGTACAAATAATCGCCTTCATAGTATGTTTTTTTAATCTTTTCAACGGTGTAAAGTTACACTTTTTTAACTATTACACAACATATAGTTTACATTAAATTTACATTAAGAACGTTTTTGTTATCAAAAAAGTATAGTTGCGTAACATTTAATTAATATAACAAGATAGAACACACCTATATTACTCTATTGATATAAATAGCATTAGCTAGTAATTCATTATTTGATGACATATTCAGATACTGCTCCATAGTATTCGATAATTCTTTATATAATTAGATTCTTAGGAAGTATTTTCTTAAACTTGGCAATCCTGGATTTGAGGGATTTACCCCTCCCGGATTCATAACTTTATATTAACACAGATTAGGTAAGTAATCGGCATTTTTGTGCAGATCAAATCCGTATGGGAGAGAACATCTATCTTTTTATGATTATTGCCCTGGCAGCCCTGGCTGTAACGGATCTCGTAGTAGGTGTAAGTAATGATGCGGTCAATTTTTTAAATTCTGCCATCGGATCTAAGGCCATTTCCTTTAAAACCATTATGATAGTTGCTAGTGTTGGGATCGCTTTTGGTGCGATGTCTTCCAGCGGAATGATGGAAGTAGCCAGAAAAGGGATTTTTAATCCTAGCGAATTTGTTTTTTCTGAGATCATGATCATATTCATGGCCGTTATGATCACAGACATTTTGCTGCTAGATTTTTTCAATACCCTGGGGATGCCTACCTCTACCACAGTTTCCATTGTTTTTGAATTATTAGGTGCTGCAGTAGCTATTTCTACGGTAAAGATATTAGACTTTGGTGGGGGTTTTACAGATCTCTGGACCTATATCAATACAGATAAAGCTTCAGAAATAATCCTTGGCATCATTTTATCTGTAGTGATCGCCTTTACTATTGGTGCCCTCATACAGTTCGTGACACGGATATTTCTCACTTTTAGTTATAATAAAAAACCCGTTTGGATAGGTTCTGTTTTTGGTGGAATTGCCATTACCAGTATTGTTTATTTTATCATCGTAAAGGGTCTGAAGAGTACAGCTCTCTTAAGTGAATCTACAAACGAACTGATCGCATTGAATACCGAGGTCTTTATCCTGATAAACCTGGTTTTTTGGTTTATTGTCTCCTGGCTCACCATGCAGGTATTCAAGCAAAATATTTACAAGCTTATTATTATCCTTGGTACTTTCGCCCTGGCCATGGCCTTTGCGGGTAATGATCTGGTTAACTTTATCGGTGTTCCCATAGCAGCTTTTCAATCATTTCAGGATTGGCAGGGCACAGGTATTGCGGCAAATGAATATACCATGGAAGGCCTCAATGCCGCTGTTCAAACCCCTACCCTTTTATTGCTGTTATCTGGTATTGTTATGATCATTACACTCTGGTTTTCTACCAAAGCAAGAAATGTAGTAAAAACCAGTGTAGATCTTTCAAGACAAGATGAAGGGGAAGAACGGTTTCAACCTAATTTCTTATCGCGTCTGGTTGTAAAATACTCTATAAAAACGTACGAGAATATCAATGGGATCATCCCCACATTTGTCAAGAAAAAAATAGATCAGCAGTATGAAAAAGATACAAGCTACCTTCCTAAAAGCAAGGTAAAAGAACTCCCGGCCTTCGATTTGGTAAGGGCCGCTGTAAACCTGATGGTCGCCAGTGTTCTTATCTCCCTGGCCACTTCTATGAAGTTGCCGCTTTCCACAACGTATGTAACCTTTATGGTCGCTATGGGTACTTCCCTGGCAGACAAAGCATGGGGAAGTGAAAGCGCGGTGTACCGGGTAGCTGGTGTTTTTAATGTCATTGGCGGGTGGTTCCTAACAGCAATAACTGCCTTTATTGCTGCTGCTTTTGTGGCCTATATACTATACATAGGTGGTTCTATTGCCTTGGGTGTCTTACTGTTTTTAGCTGCGGTAATCCTGACAAGAAATTATCTGAACCATAGGAAAAAAGCACAGGAAGAAAAAATGGAGTACGGACTTAAAAGGGCCGAAAGCAGTTCTATTCAGGGTGTTATTCTGGAGAGCGCCGGAAATATTGCCAATGTCGTGAAAAGGAGCAACAGGATCTTTACCAATTCTATTAATGGCTTGGCAAAACAAGATCTGGACCTGCTGAAAAAGAATCGCAAACAAGCCAATAAACTTTCGGCAGAAATAGACGACCTGAGGGACAATATCTTCTACTTCATCAAAAACCTGGACGAAGGAAGTGAAGGTGCCACTAACTTTTATTTAAATACACTAGACTATCTGCAAGACATGGCGCAATCTCTGGAGTATATCATTAAGATCAGCTATAAACATGTCAATAACAACCACAAAAAACTTAAGTATTCTCAGATCCGGGAACTCAAAGAAATTGACGAAGAGCTAGAAGATTTGATGGAAAAAACAAGGGCCGCTTTTGAAAAGCGATCTTTTGATGAAATTGGTGTGGTCATTGGCCATAAAACAGAACTTCTCGATATGGTCTCTCAAAAGATAATGCAGCAAATTGCCAGAACACGAAATGAGGAATCTAGCCCAAAGAACACCACTCTTTATTTCAGCCTGCTAACCGAAACCAAAGACCTTATCAGTGCTACAATGAATTTGTTGGAACTTTACTACCAAGATTACGATGGGAATGTAGAACCGGCAGCCATTGAAGAGGTTCCTTAAATTTTCTTAAACATTTATACTTTATCTCAGGCCGCTTTTATGGAAGATGCATCGTCCTTTTCTACTTCCATTAAAGGATCTTTTGAACTGTAGAGCAATTGGGCCACATCTATTAACTTCTTGATCACTTCATGTAAATGGTCATGGTCATTGACCAGGGACGACGCCATATCTGTAGTGATCTTATTTTCTGAGATCAGCGTATTTAGATCAGGGCCTTTTTCGATTTCCTTTTTAGAAATCGTTCGTAAGTTCTGTAATTTTTTATGATATGCCTCTGTCATTTCTTCACTTCTTAACTGATAAATGACCCTCAATACTTTTACTATCTTCTTTCTAAACCTATTGTATTCTTTTTGGATATATGGATTCTCAGAATCCATATACTTGGAGACATTTCGGTTTAATTCTCCCACATCCTTAATGATCTCTACCATCTTCCTGTTAGCCACTTTAATTTCCAGGACACGGTTATTCTGAGCTTCCGATAATTTGAGGGCGCTTTGTGCATTGGTCGCATAGGTAATGATCTCCCCGTAAATGGTTTTTACTTTACTTAAGTACAGTTCGCGCACGTCTATTCCAAACTTCTCACGCGACTTCTCAATGATCCCTCTGGGCTTCTCTTCTGATATGATGTCTTTGGTATGAATATTCATGGCGTGCGCCACTATTTTAAAGATAGTTTGTATGTAGAGATGCCGAGATTCCTGCACTAATAATGCAATGATTGTTTCCGGATATTTCGATACTTTTTTGTTGAGATATTTAGGCTGATCAATGGCTTTTTCAGCTTGTATTCTTTCAGGCACTAAACGTTCCACCAGTCTGGCAATAGGATTTATAAACCATACCAATAACAGGGTGTTTAGAATATTGAAGAATGTATGGAATAAAGAGATGGCTACAGGAATGGCTGCTGCACTGATATATGGTGAGTCGCTACCCAGGTGCGTAGATACCCAACTTATCATCCTTAAAAAAGGATAAAACAAAAGTAGCATCCAAATTACCCCTATAAGATTAAATATCAAATGCGCCCTGGCAGTTCTTTTGGCCTGAAAATTTGCCACGATAGCAGCCAAATTAGCGGTAATGGTAGTTCCTATATTTTCTCCCAAAACCATGGCTGCGGCCAATTCAAAAGGAATCCAGCCCTCTGCGGTCATAAGGAGTGTAAGTGCCATAGTTGCACTAGAAGATTGCACAATAATGGTAAGTACGGTTCCAATAAAAAGAAAAAGCAATATAGAAGCAAACCCCATCTCGGTATAGCGATTCAGGAATTCCAAAATGCCGGGATTATTATTGATATTGGGCATGGCTTCCTTTAAAAATTGCAAGCCAATAAAGAGAATGGCGAAGCCAATAATAAAGCCTCCCCAGTTTTTAAAATTCGGCTTTTTCGAAAACATAAACAGGAAGCCAAATCCAACCAGAGGCAATGCTATTTCACTCATACTTACCTTAAATCCAAGGATAGTGATGAGCCAGGCGGTAATGGTGGTGCCAATGTTGGCTCCCATAATAACACTAATAGATTCTGCAAGTGTTAGCAGCGACGCGTTAGAAAAGCTTACAACCATTAAGGTGGTGGCAGAGGAGGATTGTATCACGGAGGTTATTAAAAACCCCGTAGTGATCCCCAAAAACCGATTAGAGGTCATGGTAGCCAGAATGCCACGCATTTTGTTTCCGGCAAGCAGTAACAATGCATCGCTCATGACCTTCATCCCAAAAAGAAAAAGGCCTAAGGCACCTAAGAGTTGTAGTACTTGAACAAAACCGAATTCCATGACATCCCAAATTAAACCCAGAATAAACCTGTTCTGAACAATTTAAAATAATTTTATAAATTACTATCTATTATAAATCATTTAAAATGAAAAGTAAAATTATACTCCTGTTACTCTATCCGCTTCTCATTTTAGGAAACAGCATATTGGCACAAAATATCAGCAGCGAGGAATTATTGAACAAGTCTATTACTTATCATGACCCAAATGGAGTATGGAGTAAGCTTCAGGGAAAACTGGAAATAACGATGACTTACCCAGATGGAGGAAAAAGATTTAGTAAAATTGAAATTGATATGCCAAGGGAATACTTCAGATTAACTTCAAAAAAAGAAGGTATTACCACTGAACAAACTATAGCTAAAGGAGAATGTAGTATAAAACTAAATGGTAGAACCTATATATCAGAGGAAGACAGGAAAGCACATCGCTTGACTTGTGAGCGTGCAATGACTATGAAGAATTACTATCTCTATTTGTATGGACTACCTATGAAGCTAAAGGACTCAGGAACGCGAATAAACCCAAAGGTCAAAACAAAATCATTAAAGGGTAAAGATTATCTTGTTTTAAAGGTTACTTATGATGAAAGTGTTGGTGAGGATACATGGTATTTCTACTTTGACCCTAAAACCTATGCAATGGAGGTTTATCAATTCTTTCACGATGAATCCAAAAAAGATGGAGAATATGTTTTGCTAGAAGGATTAGAATCCGTGAACGGCATGAAAATTCCTAAGAAAAGAAGTTGGTTTACCAATAAGGAAAAACAGTTATTGGGCACAGATCTGTTGACCTCCTATAAGGCGCTTAACTAGTCATTTTAATACCTACTAATTATATAGGAGAACTGACCTATATCATTTCGGAACTTATTCTTCCCCCTTACCTTTGTGGTCCTATAGTACTAAATAGGGCATTTTATCACATAAATTAAATGCCATGAAAAAAATAATCCTTGGTTTACTAGCTCTCGGACTAACCATCCCAGCCTATACCCAGGTTGTAAAGGTTGAAGAGCTTTCTGAAGTGGTCGTAAGACCTATGAACTACAAATATTTGAATGCAGCCGATTCCAAAGTTGCCGCTATTCCGGTTAAAATGTTGGAACGCAAGGTTGCAGCCTATGATGTAACGGAAGCCGATTTTTATCAGGATGATTTTGATTTTTACACTGTATCTTTCTTTATCCCTGATGGAAAAATTGTTGCCGTATATGATGGAACTGGACAAATTGTTAGAACCATCGAAAAATTTGAAAACATAGCACTCACTGATGCTGTTAAAAACGCTGTATTAGATAGGTTCCCCAATTGGACCGTTACCAAAGACGTTTATCGCGTTACTTATAGTGATAATAAAGGTGCTAATAAAATCTACAAACTTATTCTTGTAAATGGTGATAAAAAGATGAGAGTTAAGGTAAATGATGAAGGTACATTCTTATAAATTTACTCTTGGTTCCCAGGGCTTTATTTAGTAGAAATTAACACTAGGAATAAAGGTTCTGCCCAAAAAAGGCAGGACCTTTTTTTTAAAGGGTTCCCAAAATAATCTCAGCGGTAGAAATTCATTTCATCCATATACTTCCAGACCGCCTCTGGCAGCATTGGCCTAACATTCTTCCCAGCTTTATGGCTTTTCCTGATGAAGGTTGAAGAGATCTCCATAATGGGTGCTTCTACAGTATGTACTTTCTGATGTTCCCTAAATTCTTCAGGGATATTCCCTCCGGATATTCTGGGATAAACATATAAATCATGAGCAGCCAGGATCTCCTCATAGTTCTTCCACTTGTGAAAACTCTTCAAATTATCTTCCCCCAGCAAAAGAGAAAATGAATATTTCTTCCCGTACTTTTCCTTTAAATGGATGAGCGTATGGATGGTGTAATTGGGTTGAGGCAGATCGAATTCAATGGTACTTGCCTTTAATTTTGGATACTGCAGTATGGCTTCAGATACCATCTGATACCGGTGATGATTCTCCAATAAGGACTGTTTGAGCTTAAAAGGACTCTGAGGCGTTATTACAAACCAAACCTCATCCAGGGAAGAGAATTCTACCATATGATTGGCTATCACCAAATGACCTATATGGATAGGGTTAAAGGTGCCGAAATATAGTCCAACCTGCTTCATGAGCTCTGTCTTATATGGATGTATTTTGATATGCTGGCTTGTTGATACGGCTAGCTTTTGGGTTTATTCTTTTGGAAAGAGGGGTCTACCCCTAAATAATCGGCCACCATTGTATGTGCCTCTTTTAAAGCCTTATCCAGATCGTAATTCTTTATCACCAGATCAAATTGAGGCGCGGTGGCCAATTCTACAGAGGCCTTGGCTATCCGCATATTGATCTTCTCATCAGACTCTGTACTTCGTTTCTTGAGGCGTATCTTTAGCTCATCCACGCTGGGTGGCTTTACAAATACTGCCAGAGTTTCTTCTGGGAACTTCTTTTTGATCCGCAAGCCGCCCGCTACGTCTATATCGAAGATTACATTCTTCCCTTCTTCCCACAACCGTTCCACTTCGCTTTTAAGCGTTCCGTAAAAATTATCCCTGTACACCTCTTCCCACTCCAGAAAATCATCGTTCTTAATGTGCTTCTTAAATTCGGAAAGTGACATAAAGTAATAATGCTCCCCATGCTTCTCCTTCCCTCTCCTGCTTCTGGACGTGGCGGAAACAGAGAATGCCAGATTGAGTTCTGGTTGCTCTAAAAGGTATCGTACTATAGTAGTCTTCCCGCTTCCGGATGGTGCCGAGAAAATAATAAGTTTCCCCCCCTTA
This sequence comes from Muriicola sp., assembly GCF_049669965.1. Taxonomy (NCBI): domain Bacteria; kingdom Pseudomonadati; phylum Bacteroidota; class Flavobacteriia; order Flavobacteriales; family Flavobacteriaceae; genus Muriicola; species Muriicola sp. The sequence goes on from NZ_JBATLB010000055.1 coordinate 10,167, forward strand.
CTCATAAGACATTCAGCATTTGTTCTTTGATCTTCTCCAATTCATCCTTCATTTGTACCACTAATTGTTGCATGGGTGCATAATTGGCCTTGGATCCAATAGTATTGATCTCCCTGCCAATCTCCTGACTAATGAATCCTAGCTTTTTGCCATTGGAATCATCAGAATCCATGGTCTCTTTAAAGTAATTAAGGTGGTTTTCCAAGCGCACTTTTTCTTCCGTAATATCAAACTTTTCCAGGTAATAAATAAGTTCCTGTTCAAAACGATTTGCATCTACCTCCACTTTTAGATCAGCTAAGGCTTTATCCAGTCTTTCACGAATGGCTCCAAGACGATCAGGGTCCATAGCCATTACTTGCTGCAATAAAGACTTTAAAGTATCCAAACGGGCAGCAAAATCTTTTTCCAGTATCCTCCCTTCTTCAGACCTGAAAGTCTGGATCTCCCTCAAAGATTCTTTTAAGGCTTCCAGGATGGCCTTGTACTCTTCCGGGTCTATATCATCCCTGTCTGTTTTTAAGGTGTCTGGCAATCGAAGAGCCATTTCCATAAGTCGCAGATCATCGCCGTCTGCAATGGCCCGTAATTGTTTGATATATTGCTTCACCACAGCCTGATTAACCTCCGTAGAAGTTTCATCCCCGGTAATTTCAACATACAAAGCAAAGTCTATCTTACCCCTTACCAGGGCACTTGCTATGGTCTTCCTCAATTCAAGTTCCTTTTCCCTGTATGCCTGAGGCATCCTGGCATTAAGATCGAGCGACTTACTGTTAAGAGATTTAAGCTCAACGGTGATCTTCTTTGTTGGAAGCTGTATAACATGCTTCCCAAATCCTGTCATGGATTGGATCATAATTTGTCTTTATTTTGGCCAAAGGTACTTAATTTCTCCTGCTCAAATTGTGGTAATACCTCTTTGCATACTACAATTCTCGTACCCATATATTTCGAAAACTTACCCTGCTATTGTCCCCGTGATCCTGCAGACGGATTGGGCCCCTGCCATGAGGTGGATTTTTTGGCCATCCAATATAAGGGGTGGTTCCTTTGATCTCTACATGATCCTGAACCAATACCCCATTGTGTAAAACCGTTATGGTCGCAGATTTGGTTTTATCACCTTGTTCATTAAATTCCGGAGCACGGTAAATAATATCATAGGAATTCCATTCACCACTGGGCACAGAGGCCATGGCCAAAGGCACGTATTGTTTATAAATAGCCGCTACCTGGCCGTTCACATAGGTATCATTATCATTGTTATCCAAAATCTGTACTTCATACAAACCCTGAAGGAACACCCCACTGTTAGCCCTGTTCTGACCCTCTCTTTCTACCTCCTTGGGTGAACGCCATTCAATATGTAATTGCACATCCCCAAAGTTCTTCTTCGTCATAATATCCCCGGTTTTGTCCTTTACGCTCATACTCCCATCGTCATTTAAGTTCCAGGATACTTCAGAACTGTCATTTACCATCATCCACTCGTCAAAAGTCGACCCGTCAAAAAGCACATACGCATCACTAGGAACCCCGTTTTTTATATAGGGAGTGACTTTCGGTGGAACTGGTTGATAGATCTCGGTTTCTTCTGGCTTGGTAGGTTCAACACCCGTGTATTCCTCATATAAAATTCCTTGTTCTGTTGTTTCTTTGGCCTCCATAGGGTCTTTTGGCTCCATGTCTTTGCACGAAAAAACCAAAAGGAGCAATACTAGGCTTAGAACTGTTTCTTTCATTTTATAATTCTTTTATTTTGATGTTTCTGAAAGCAACCACATCCCCGTGATCCTGCAATCCTATTTTACCAGTTTGAAATTTCCCAAACCCTTCCCAGGAGGCAAATTTAGATTTTGATACAAGGGCATCCCATTGGTCATTGTCTAAAGGAAAAGTAACGATCTCCTTCCCATTTAAAGCAACGCTCCCTCTCTGTTCCTTGTAATTCACGGTAAGGACACACGTATTCCATTCTCCGGCCTTATTTACGGCTTGCTCCAATGGAGCCACCATGTCGTACAGCGCCCCTGCCTGGTGGGTTGTCCCATTTTTAGCGTCAGGATGCCGCTCATCGTCTAAAACCTGTATTTCCGGGCCTGTCTCGTAAGGTTGCCCATATTTCGCATCTTCTTTGATTCCCCAAAAGATGCCGCTGTTTCCTCCTTCGGCTACCTTCCATTCCAGGGATAACACAAAGTTGGTAAAAGCCTGCTCTGAGACAATGTTATAACTCTCACCTTTTGGCCGCTCCGAAGGGGGATAAAAGACCATGGCCCCGTCTTCAAGTTTCCAATTGGGAGGCATCTCATCCTTCAGATAGCCCTTCCATCCATCAAAAGAAGTTCCGTCAAAAAGCATGATCCAATCGTTCTCATCCATACCGCTCATTTTTTCCATCGCCAATTCCTCTGCCTCTGATACCTCTTCCTTTTTCTCATTTTCCTTACAATTTACCATCAATAGTAAACCGACTAAAAGTAATACGTAGTATTTTTTCATAGTATAGGTATTAAATTCCTAATATTTTCCTGAGCATTTTCTTGTCTGTCTCCCCTCCTGCAAAATCGTCAAAGGTTTTTTGGGTAGCCTCTATGATATGGTCCTGGATAAAGACGGCACCTTCACGGGCTCCTTGTTCAGGACTCTTAATGCAACACTCCCATTCCATAACCGCCCAGACATCACAACCGTATTGGGTAAGCTTGGAGAATATTGTCTTAAAATCTATCTGACCATCTCCCAGGGAGCGATATCTTCCCGCTCTGTTTCCCCAATCATTATACCCTCCAAAAGCACCTTTCTTGCCGGTAGGATTAAACTCGGAATCTTTTACGTGAAACGATTTTATAAATTCGTGATAGTGATCTATATAAGTGATATAATCTAATTGTTGCAATACAAAATGGCTGGGATCGTACAAAATATTTACCCGTTTGTGATTCCCGGTAGCTTCCAAAAACCTTTCGAAGGTATCCCCATCGTGCAGGTCTTCCCCCGGATGAATCTCATAACAAACGTCTACCCCTTCCTTGTCAAAATGGTCCAGTATGGGCAGCCAGCGCTTGGCCAATTCCTCAAAGCCCATTTCTACAAGGCCAGGTGGCCGTTGAGGCCATGGGTGCATGGTATGCCATAACAAGGCACCCGAAAAGGTTGCATGGGCCTTTATTCCGAGGCGTCTGCTGGCCGTTGCTGCCTTTTTCACCACATCTACAGCCCACTCTGTTCGGGCTTTGGGGTTGTTCTTTACACGATCCGGAGCAAAATTGTCGAACATAAGGTCATAGGCCGGATGCACAGCAACCAACTGACCCTGTAAATGAGTAGAAAGTTCGGTGATCTCCAGGCCGTATGAATTGATCTTCCCCTTGAGTTCATCACAGTAATCCTGACTTTCAGCGGCCTTGTCCAGATCGATCAAAAAATGCTCCCAGGTAGGGATCTGAATCCCTTTATACCCGAGATCGGATGCCCATTTACACATTCCGTCCAGGGAGTTAAAAGGTGCCTTACTATCTACAAATTGGGCAAGGAAAACTGCTGGTCCTTTTATAGTTTTCATGGAAAGAGTTTTACGGGATTAATGATATTGTCTGTTTAGTCCCTTTCAGAATTTAGTCCTATATTTATTAGATAGAATGAGCCAGAACCTCCTTTGTAGGGAATGTTATAAATATAGGAAATAACACAGAATTAAATGAAGAATACCCAGGACATTGTGGAAAAGCATTATGATGCTATTGTGGTAGGTACTGGGATCACCGGAGGTTGGGCAGCCAAAGAACTGTGCGAGGGAGGTTTAAAAACCCTGGTGCTCGAAAGAGGCAGAATGGTACAGCATATAAAAGATTATCCCACCATGAATATGGATCCATGGGATCTTCCTAATAATAATGAACTTTCCAGGGAGGAGAAAAAGAAGTATCCCAAACAAGGCAGGGTTGGCTGGGCGCCCAAGGAAGATGTAAAACACTTTTTTGTAAACGACCTGGAACATCCCTATCAGGAGACCAAACGATTTGATTGGATACGGGGATATCATGTAGGTGGGCGTTCCCTTACCTGGGGCAGACAAAGTTATCGATGGAGCGATCTGGATTTTGAAGCCAATCTTAAAGAAGGCATTGCGGTAGATTGGCCGGTGCGCTATGCAGACATCGCACCCTGGTATGATAAAGTTGAAACCTATATTGGAGTGAGTGGTGAGAAACTGGGCCTCCAACAATTACCAGACGGGCAGTTTCAACCAGCCATGGACCTCACATGCCCGGAAGAAGACTTAAAAATTGCCATGGCCAATAAGTTTGATGACGACCGTGTGCTAACCATAGGGCGTGTAGCGCATATAACAGACACAGACGCCAAGATTGAAGGCAGAAACCCATGCCAATATAGAAATCGATGTTGGAGAGGTTGCCCTTTCGGAGGTTACTTTAGCAGTAATTCTTCTACCCTTCCGGCGGCAGAACGCACAGGGAATTTAACATTGAGATCCAACTCCATAGTACATGAAGTCATCTATGACGAAACCACTAAAAAAGCAACCGGGGTCCGGGTAATTGATACGGAAACCCATGAAAAATCAGAGTTTTATGCCAAGGTGATCTTTTTGTGCGCCTCTGCCATGGCCAGTGTAGGGATCTTGCTGCAATCTAAGTCTGAACGCTTCCCAAATGGGATTGGGAACGATTTTGATCAGGTAGGGAGAAACCTCATGGACCACCATTATCAATTAGGAGCCACGGCGTCTGTAGACGGCTACCTTGATAAATATTACAAGGGCAGAAGACCCAATGGTTTTTATATCCCTCGTTTTGTAAATCTGGACAATACCACAAGAAAGAGGGAATACCTGCGTGGTTTTGGCTATCAGGGAGGGGCAAGCCGTGAAGATTGGAAGGTTTCCGTTGCCGAAATGCAGTATGGCAAAGAATTAAAAGAAAATATCTTAAAACCCGGACCCTGGCAAATTGGGGTAACTGGTTTTGGGGAAATGCTCCCTTACGACGATAATAGGGTTACCCTGAGTAAAACTCACTTAGATCAATGGGGACTCCCCCAACTAGATTTTGATGTGGAATTTAAGGACAATGAATACAAAATGCGCGAAGATATACTTCGCCAGATTGTTCTGATGTTTGAAGCAGCCGGCTTCAGGAACATCTCAACCTATGAGAATGAAACCGGCCCCGGGCTAGGAATTCATGAGATGGGTGGAGCACGGATGGGATGGAACCCTCGCACCTCTGTGGTCAATAAATTCAATCAGGTACATGTGGTACCTAATATTTATATCACAGACGGGGCATTTATGACTTCCGCCAGTTGTGTGAATCCTTCACTCACCTATATGGCCTTTACGGCCAGGGCAGCAGAACATGCGGTATCTGAATTTAAAAAAGGAAAATTCTCTTAACCTACACAATTATGAAGAATGCATCTGCTAGAAACCTATGGGGCGATTTTTTAGATCAGCATCTGGAGTATGCCTTTGTCAAGGATCCTGTCGTAACCCACTTTTGTGATAATGAAAAAGATGCCAATACATGTCTGAAGTTGGTCCTTAAAGGGGTAAAAAAAGCTACGTCTCACTCCTTGCTTGGTTTGCAATACCGGAAAGAACCTTTACCCAAAATTGGAGATTTTACCATCGTCACTGACTGGGAGGGAAATGCCAAATGTATTGTACGGACGGTGGCGGTTAAATTAACTCCCTTCTTTAGTATTAGGGAATCCTATGCCACCCTGGAAGGTGAAGGCGATAAATCCCTGGCGTATTGGAAGAAAACCCACTGGGACTATTATACCCGGGAGCTGGAACCTTTTGGCAGAGTTCCCCGCGAAAGCATGATCATAGTCTGTGAGATCTTTGAAAAGGTCTTTGAAAAGAAATAAACTCCTAAACCTAGTCCAAACTTATCCAAACGTTGCCTCCTTTATGAGAAGCAACAGATGCTTCTATAAAATTGAGACCGCGAACCCCATCGGTCATCGTAGGAAATTCACCATCATTAAATGCTTCTCCCCGGATGGCTTTTGCCACTCCTAAATAAATATTGGCCATAGAATCGAATATTCCTTCAGGGTGCCCCGGTGGAAGTTTGGTGCCATCCAACGATAATTTTGAATTGTATGCATGTCCTGGCTTATAGAGCTGAGTGGGTTCCGTATCACTTATTTTGTAGAGGTAATTTGGGTTTTCCTGTTCCCATAACAATCCAAATTTTTCTCCATAAATTCTGATGGCCAGTCCGTTCTCCTCACCGGTTGCTACCTGGCTTGCTCTGATGACCCCTTTCACATGTTCTCCCATACGGATCAGGGCGGTGCCGTCCACATCCATTTTATTATCTGAATAGAGGTAATTAAAATCGCATAACAGGGACTTTACTTTGAGTCCGGTGGTATATTCTATTAAGTTAAAGGCATGAACACCTATATCCCCCATACAAGAGCTTATTCCCGCTTTTTTTGGATCTAGTCTCCAGACCGTAGACCGCTTTTCTTTATCATGGATAATTGGGTTTATCCATCCCTGATAATACCTGGCATCTACTTTATGTATCTTTCCCAGTTCTCCCGCTTTAATCATTTCCCGTATTTGCCTTACCATGGGATAACCGGTGTAGGTATGTGTTACTGCGAAAACAGTCCCAGCCTTTTTATGGGCCTCGCGTAAAATCTTAGCTTCTTCATAGGTGGTGGTCATAGGTTTTTCGCATATCACGTGAAACCCATTGTCCAGAAGCTTTTTGGCCATAGGAAAGTGCAGGAAATTTGGCGTTAGAATGGCACAAACCTGTATTCGTTTGTCCTTGGGAAGCTTTACCTCCTCTTCTACCAAGGTGTCAAAATCTTTGTATATCCGATCTGTTGGAACGTCTATTTTTTTTGCAAATGCCAAACTGTCCTCATAATTGGGGTTAAAGACAGCGCCTGTTATTTCATAATTGTCGTTTATAAAAGAGGCAACCCGGTGTAACACCCCAATCAGTGAATCTCCACCACCTCCCAATATTCCAAGTCTTATTTTTTTAGGCATTTTAATCTTTTTTATTTTTTGTATTCGATGACTTCGTTCTTGAAAAAGATAGCAAAAAGTACCATTACCACAAAAGCAAAAATGGCAGGGAAGGTCCAAATGTTGACCCAGTCGTGGGTATTATCGGAAATTAAATACATATCCGAGATCTTTCCTGCTACCCAGAATCCTATGAGCATCCCAAAGCCGTAGGTGGCGAGGGTAATAAGGCCCTGTGCGGCACTTTTAAATTTTTCACCCGCCTTGGAGTCCGTGTAGATCTGTCCGGAGACAAAGAAGAAGTCATAACAAATTCCGTGAAGTGCGATCCCAATGATCAGCATAAAGGCCAGATCGCCCGCGTTGCCATAGGCAAAAAGGAAATACCTCACAGCCCATGCAAGCATCCCTGCAATAATGGTCATTTTAAATCCAAATCGCTTAAAAAAGAAAGGGAGCAATAACATAAATAGAACCTCGGAAGCTTGCCCTATGGTCATTTTCCCTGTAGGATTGTCCATTCCTATTTCAGCTAAGAATGGGTTGGCATTTTGGTAATAAAAGGCCAATGGAATACAGATTAGTACGGAGGATAAAAAGAAGATCAAAAAATTTC
>NZ_JBATLB010000056.1:0-29915 GCF_049669965.1 Muriicola sp.
TCGGGTTTACCCGTAACCATAAGGGTGTCCCCATGGATATAAAGCGAATCTTGTTCCACAAGGCTAATAGAAACAGCTCTTTTGGTAGCAAAGACGGAGTCCTTCGCTTTGTAGACCTCTGCATAGTGGGCTCTTATCACCCCATTGTTAATAGTATCGGTTACCTTAATATTATTGGTCGCAGAAGCAAATTCGCGCAGCTTGTTGAAATAAACACTGTCTCCTTCAATGATCCTGTTGTTGTAATTGATCCTGGTATTCTTTATTCCATAGCCGGTTTCCACCTTAGTATCGTAAAAACCTCGTTCACAATACAAGGTATAGGTGTCGCCAGTGATGGTAGAAGGCCCGTACATATAGGCATTTTTGGAGGTAGTGTAATAGTCCAGGTGGGCCGACTCTACCGTGTATTCTGGGTTTTTGATCTTCACACTTTGCAGGAACTGGTATTTTTTTGGTTCCATATAATAGCGCCCTATCTTGCTGGTAAGGGTGTTGGCAGAATCTACAATGGTCCCAATGTTATTGTAATACGATTCCTGGTTTTCCCTGTCAAAATAAAGGGTATCTGTTCTAAGGGTCATGTCTGTATTCTTCAGCACCACTTTATCCCAGGCCTTTGCCAGCTTCACATCCCCATCATAGTCTATCTTGCCGCTGGTCATCAGAACGGAATCTCCCTGCGTAAGCCTGATGTTACCAATGGCCTTTAATTTATTCTCTTTTTGATAAAAAATGGCAATGTCGCACCAAAGATCGGCGCCCTGATGTTCAAATTGCACTTGCCTGTCATCTTTGCTAAAAATAGAAGCACCGGGGTAGTTTACTTCGTCTTTGGTAAAATTGGCCCCGTATACAATATTGATCTGTCTTGGCTGGGGATCGGCATCCTGCGCACTGACCCAGTTAAGAGAAAGCAAGAGGATAAGTATGCAACGTATTCCTTTCAAGGGCAGAATTTTGACTAAAAATAGGATTTTTTAAAGCAGAAGGAACTTCTTTAATACAGTTTTAATAGTACTGAAAGGAAAATGCCTTAGGTTACCGCTACTTCCCTGTGGATGGTCTGCGTTCTGTCTGGCCCTACAGATACAATTTGGATGGGTACCTCTAAAGCCTCTTCCAGATACTCAATGTAGTCCAAAAGATTTTTTGGCAATTGTTCGGCTGAATTCATCTTCGTAAGATCTTGTTTCCAGCCTTTTAGCTCAGTGTAAACAGGGGTAACATTGCTGGCCTCAATATTGTAAGGGAGGTGGGAGATCTTTGATCCTTTATAGTGATAGGCCGTACATACTTTGATGGTTTCAAATCCGCTTAAAACATCAGATTTCATCATCATAAGATGAGTTACCCCGTTAATTTGTACTGCGTATTTTAGGGCAACCAGGTCTAACCAGCCGCACCGTCTTGGTCTTCCGGTGGTGGCTCCAAATTCATTGCCTACTCTGCCCATAGTTTCACCATCTTTATCGAATAGCTCAGTAGGGAAGGGGCCACTTCCTACCCGGGTGGTATAGGCTTTAAAGATCCCATATACTTTTCCAATTTGATTGGGGGCCACCCCTAAGCCGGTGCAAGCGCCGGCCGCGGTGGTATTAGAAGAGGTTACATAGGGATAGGTGCCAAAATCTATATCTAGTAAAGAACCCTGGGCGCCTTCTGCCAGGATCGCTTTTCCTTCTTTTTGGGCCTGGTAGAGATATTCCTCACTGTCTATAAAGGTGAGTTTTTTTAAGGATTCTATCGCAGAGAAGAAATCGGCTTCCAATTCCTGCAGGTCGTATTGTATGTCCACATCATAAAAATGGATCATGGCCTCATGCTTATCTGCCAAAGTGCGGTACTTATCCTTCCAGTTATCGAGTTCCAGATCTCCTACCCTCAGACCATTTCTCCCGGTCTTATCCATGTAAGTAGGGCCAATTCCTTTTAAGGTTGATCCTATTTTTGCCTTTCCTTTTGCGGTTTCCGAGGCGGCGTCTAACAACCGGTGTGTGGGCAATATTAGGTGTGCTTTCCGTGAGATTAACAGACGGGATTTTATATCTAAATCGAACTGTGCCAAATTGGCCAGCTCTTTCCGGAAGATCACAGGGTCTATAACTACCCCGTTACCTACCACGTTAATGGCTTCTTCATGAAATATACCTGACGGAATGGTATGTAAAACGTGTTTTATCCCATCAAATTCTAGCGTATGTCCCGCGTTGGGCCCTCCTTGAAAGCGTGCTATGATATCGTAATTATTAGTAAGTACGTCTACGATCTTACCTTTTCCCTCGTCTCCCCATTGAAGCCCTAGTAGTAAATCTACCGCCATGTATCTGTATTGGTTTGTTAGTTTGTTTTTTCTTTTTGGTTTCTGGTACCGTAAAAGTAGAGTGAATGATTATTTATTTTGATGTCGAATACCTCTTCTATTGTTTTTTTGATCGATTGAATACGAGGATCACAAAATTCTACGACTTCACCCGTATCTGTGAGGATCACATGATCGTGTTGTCTGTCAAAATACGACTTTTCATATTGGGCCTGGTTCTTTCCAAACTGATGTTTGCGAACCAATTTGCAATCGAGCAACAATTCGATGGTATTGTACAGTGTGGCCCTGCTCACCCGGTAGTTCTTATTCTTCATTTTAATGTAAAGCGATTCTATGTCAAAATGATTATCGCTCTCATAGATCTCTTGCAGAATGGCGTAGCGCTCTGGGGTTTTTCTATGCCCATTACCCTCCAGAAAGGCAGTAAATACGTTTTTAACGATCTCTTGATCCTTGTTTCCCATGATAGTAACTTAGGCTACTGGCCTGCTGCAAATGTACAGCTAAAAAAATAAAATCTAAGGACTTTTAAGTGCCGAAATTAAGGCTTTGATATGAGCTGGCATCAGCTTCTGCTCACTTTATCTATACCTTTTACCTGCTTGAGATTTTCAATCAATTTTTTGAGGATGGCCTTGTTTTTTACGACCACGGTAATCTTGCCCGAAAAGGTGCCACTGTCCGTATCGAAATTAAGATTCCTCATGTTCACGTGCATGTTATCTGAGATGATCTCTGTGATCTCATTGATGAGTCCAAGGTTATCTATCCCTGTTAGTTTTATCTCCGCGGTAAATTCTTCCTGGGTAGAATCTATCCACTTCGCACTGATGATCCTATAGGCGTAGTTAGACTGCAGGGAAATGGCATTGGGACAATTTTTTTTATGCACTTTAATTCCCTCATTCACACTAATAAATCCAAATACCTCATCTCCGGGAATAGGGTTACAACATTGAGAGAGCTTATACTCTAATTTCTCCTCTTCCTTTCCAAAGACCAGCATATCGTATTTGGAAGTGATCTCATCCTTGTCTATTTCCTCTGGGACGGGCTTTTTCCGCATTCTGTTCTTGAAAAAACTAATAAATGCGTTGTTGTAGGAAGAAGCAAAATCCTTGATCTTCTGATTGTCTATAGCCCCAATACCTACTCTGTAAAAAAGATCCAGACTGGTTTGTAACTTAAAATAAACCACCATTTTATTGATAGAATCTTCATTCAGGGTAACTTTTTGCGATTTTAATTTTCGCCTCAGAGTCTCTTTTCCCTCTGCAGCGATAGATTTTTTTTCATCTCTTAAGGATGCCCTGATCTTAGACCTTGCACGGGCCGTTGTAGCGTATTCTAACCAGTTTTGATTGGGTTTGGCATTGTCTGAAGTGATGATCTCTAACTGGTCGCCACTTTTTAATTCTGTACTCAGAGGTACTAATTTTCCATTCACCTTGGCTCCCCTGGTGCGCATGCCCACTTCGGTATGAATGGTAAAAGCAAAATCGAGCGGAGTGGCTCCTTTAGGGAGCGAAATTAGTTCCCCCTTAGGGGTAAAGACAAATATCTCCTTGGAATACAGATTGAGCTTAAATTCTTCTACAAAGTCCACCGCATTTCCGTTAGAGCTTTCGAGGGCCTCCTGCAACTTGTTGAGCCATTCTTCTATTCCCTGCTCTTTCTGATCCCCATGCTTGTATTTAAAATGGGCGGCATACCCTTTTTCCGCTATCTCGTGCATCCGTTGACTGCGGATCTGTACTTCCACCCAGCGACCCAAGGGCCCCATTACCGTTATATGCAGGGCCTCATAACCGGTAGACTTGGGAGAAGAGATCCAATCGCGCAAGCGAATAGGATTAGGAGTGAAATGATCCGTTACAATAGAGTAGATCTTCCATGCCAGGAATTTTTCGTTTTGCCTGTCTGACTGGTAGATGATGCGGATGGCAAATTTGTCGTAGATCTCATCATAGGACACATTCTGGGTATTCATTTTCCGGCGAATAGAAAAGATAGACTTCATCCGCCCCTTGATCTCATACGCTAAATTTTCTGTGTCCAGAGAGCCCTTGATGACCGAGGTAAAGTCATCGATGTATTTTAATTGCTCTTCTTTGGTATGCTCTATTTTCTTGAGAATATCATAGTAAACTTCGGGTTCTGTATACTTTAAACTGAGATCCTCCAGCTCTGTTTTAATATTGTAAAGGCCAATCCTATGGGCCAGTGGCGCATAGATATAAAGGGTTTCTGAGGCCAGTTTTACCTGCTTGTCCTCAGGCATGGAATCCATGGTGAGCATATTGTGGTAACGGTCGGCTATCTTGATGATGATCACCCGCACATCATCGTGCAGTGTGAGGAGCATTTTACGGAAATTCTCCGCCTGTTGGGAAATATTGGTATCCTTGTTTAGATGTGCAATTTTGGTGAGTCCGTCCACAATCCTGGCCACAGTCTCTCCAAAAAGGCGCTCAATATCATCCAGGGTATATTCCGTATCCTCTACAACATCGTGCAAGAGGGCAGAGGCAATAGATACCGCGTCTAAACCTATTTCTGATGCAACGATCTTGGCCACCGCAATAGGATGGAAAACATAGGCCTCACCAGATTTACGCCGCTGATTTTTATGGGCGTCTACCGCAACATCAAAGGCCGATCTGATCAGCTTTTTATCGTCCGCAGTCAGGGTTTGATAGCTAATACGAAGTAGTTCTTTGTATTGCTTCGCAATTTCGCGGTTCTCCTTATCTAGTACGGCTTCGCTCCTCATAACCTAAAATTACCACAATCTTTTGTAGTTACCAACAAAAATCATGCCTGCAGGTTCCTCACTCTGTTGATCAGAGGGGGGTGCGAATAGTGCATAAAAACGTATGCTGGATGGGGGGTAAGATTGCTTAGGCTATTACGGGAAAGTTTCTTTAAAGAGCTAATTAAAGGAGAAGCAGCAAAGGTGCTGCTCGCGTAATTATCTGCCTGGTATTCAAACTTTCTGGAAAGGTAATTCATGGCGAGTCCGGTGAGCTGTGAGATCGGACTGTAAAGAATGCCAAATCCGATTAGGGCCGCATGGAAGCTTGGGGTACTAACCCCTATAGACATGGATACTGCCGGGTTATTGATAAACAAGGACAAGACAAATAAAGTAACTCCCGTGAGTGCCACGGAAGCTATCAGGTTTACGATAATATGTTGCCTTTTGTAATGACCTACTTCATGTGCCAATACCGCGACGATCTCCTCTTCCTCAAGGTCGTGGATCAGGGTGTCATAAAGCGTTACTCTTTTTTCCTTACCAAAGCCCGAAAAGTAGGCATTGGACTTGGTAGACCTTTTGGAGCCGTCAATAACATAGATATTCTTTAATTCGAACCCCACTTTTTGTGCATAGCCCTGAATCTTCTCTTTTAGTCCGCCTTCTTCCAAAGGGGTCTGTTTATTGAAAAGAGGTACAATTAGTCGGCTGTAGAAAAGGTTCATAAAAATCGTAAAAACCGCGATAAGTCCCCAGGCGTATAACCAGAAATTGGTTCCTGTCCATTGAAAGAACCAGATCACAACAGATAAGATGCCACCTCCTATTATGGCTAACATGCCCCAGCCTTTGAGCTTATCAAGGAAAAAGAGTTTCCGGGTGCTCTTATTAAAACCGTATTCTTCCTCAATGACAAAGGTTTTATAATATGAGAATGGAGTGGTTATAAGATCGGTACCAAGCATAATAATACCAAAAAAAAGCAGCGCTTGCGGAATAGGGTGATCCGTGTAGCTACGCACCAGAGAATCTACCCATTCAAAGCCACCAAACCCCAAAAAACAGAGGGTGAGTACCAGGGAAAAAGAAGAGGTGATCAGCCCAAATTTATAATTAGTTTGTTTGTATTCCTGAGATCTGGCATAGGCTTCCCCATCATACACATCTAACAACTCCTGGGGAATGGGCTCCTTGAATTTCCTGGCATTCAGATAGTCCATCAGTGTTTCTATCAGGAACTCTGCAATAAGGATGATAAAAATTAAATAGTAAAGGGAGTTACTGCTCATAGGGACTATCAATTGGAGTACTATTATTAATTACGTTCGCTGGCGTTTGGCTTCAAAGATAAGAATTGCGGCAGAGACAGAGACGTTCATAGAATCTATGCATCCTTCCATCGGAATAATGATCCGTGCATCTGCCCGGGAAAGCCATGCCTCAGATAATCCTGTAGATTCTGTACCCACTACCAATGCAGTTGCCCCGGTATACTTGGCTGTTGAATAGGGCATAGAAGCAGATCAGGCGGCCGCGTATATATTAATTTTTCGTTCTTGTAAAAAGTTGATGATCTCAGAAGTAGTTCCCGTAGCCGTTTGGACCGTAAAAACACATCCAATGCTAGAACGGATGATGTTGGGATTGTAAAGATCACTTTTAGGATTGGCAATGATCACCGCATCCAGGCCCGCTGCGTCCGCAGTGCGTAACAAAGCTCCAATATTTCCCGGTTTTTCCGGCGCCTCTGCTACCAGGATCAACGGATTTTTTGGTAAGTCTAAGAGGTCCAGTCCATGTTTTTTGCCCCGGGCAATGGCGAGTACTCCTTCTGTTTTTTCGCGGTAGGCCAGTTTTTGATATACCTCTTTGGATATTTCAATGAACTCGGGTTGTGGCCGGGAGTCTTGTACCAAGATAACAGCTTCCTCCAAAGAGAAAAGATCCCTGAAAAAAAAGATAGACACTACATGGTAACCTCCTTTTAGGGCCATTTCCAATTCGCGTTTTCCTTCCACCACAAAAGTGCCTGTTTGGAGGCGTTCCTTCTTTTTCTCCTTTAACTGCATCAACTTTTTGATCAATGCATTCTGGGGGCTGGTTATGTGCTTTACTGCCTGCATAGGGGCAAAAATAGCGCAATCCGTAAACTTTGCTTAGAATATCCGACCTTTAAAATCAAAATAACATCAAAATGAATCAAAGAATAATCATAATTCTTCTCTGCGTGGTCTTTGCAGGATGTAGAGATGGAGTCAAAGCGCCAGATAGAGAAGCAGTAGCTGTAGATAATGAAATTACCCTTGAGTCGAGAACTTATCCCCCTCAACTTCAGAAAGTATTTAAGGTGCACGGAGGATTGGATTTATGGAAGCAACAACGAACGCTTTCGTACGAAATCCCTAAAAAATCGGGTATAGAGATTCACACCATAGATCTGTATTCGAGAGAAGATATTATAGAAGCAAGCGACTATAGAATGGGTTTTGACGGGAAGGATGTTTGGCTGTTAGACCCCGGAGGTACCTATCAGGGAGATCCTGTCTTTTATCACAATCTTATGTTCTATTTCTATGCAATGCCCTTTGTGCTCGCAGATGATGGGATTGAATATTTTGAAACCGAACCCCTGGTCTTTGAGAGAAAAGAGTATCCGGGCATAGGCATCCGTTATCAAAATGGGGTAGGAACTTCTCCGGAAGACGAGTACTATCTTCATTATGATCCCGATACGTACCAAATGGCCTGGCTAGGGTATACGGTGACCTATAGGACAGGGGAGAGATCGGACGATGTGCATTGGATTCGTTATGACGACTGGACGAACTTGGAGGGGATTGTCCTGCCAAAGTCGATCACCTGGCATCTTGTGGAAGAAGGAAAGATTGGAAAGGCCAGAAATACGGTAATTTTCGAGAGTATAGCATTGAGTAAGGAGGCGAAAGACAAGGACGTTTTTGCAAAGCCGGATGCAGCGGAAGTTAGACTACCGGTACAACCACAATAAAAAAGAAGCGAGGGAATTTGGAAAGTTCAAATTCCCTCGCTTTTTACGCACGTGCTATTGCCCGCTAAACTTGCCCATATAGCGTTTCCAGAGTTCTGTTTGGTGAGTTTCCAGAGAAAGTTCACGCCCGTCTATAAAGGCATGGGAAAGTTGATTTCCTCTCATATCCAACGCGTCGCCATCCGAAATAAAAAGGGTAGCGCTTTTTCCAACGGCCAGGGTGCCATACAGATTATCTATCCCTAGGATCTTTGCTGTATTTCCGCTGATAAGTTGCAAGGCTTTTTCTTTCTCAAGCCCTTGTCCAACCACTTGCCCGGCGTAAAAAGGAAGATTACGTGTTTGGAAATTTGAGGCATCCGCATTTTGAATTCCCACTAACAAGCCTGCATCTACCAATAGTTTTGGCAGTTTATAGGTAAAGTCGTAATCATCATCCGCAAAATCTGGTAGGGTATGGGTGTAATTTACCAGAATAGGAATGTTGTGTTTTTTAAGGAAATCAGTGATCCTGTGCGCGTGATAGCCACCCACTAATACCAGCTGTTGTACTCCTTCTTGTTTTAAGGAGGTTACTGCGTCAATGATCTGTTTTTCATCCTGTGCATAGACGTAGAGTCTTTTGCTGCCGTCAAAAATCCCTTGTGAAGCTTCAAAAGCCGGATTAATGCTCGCTGATTTTCCTTTGCCATAGGCGTGTGCGTTCCTAAGAAAGGCAAGGACCTCTTCTACTTGTTCGCCATATTGTTTGTTAGGCTGATATCCGCGATCTTCACCTAACCACCAGCGGCCTCTTCTGAAGGTATTTGGCCAGTTCAGGTGTATTCCATCGTCTACTTTTACGGCGGCATCTTCCCAGTTCCACGCATCGAATTGTACAATAGAAGAAGTTCCGGAGATGGTTCCTCCCTTAGGAGTAACCTGTCCAAGTAGTACCCCATTAGGACGCATACTCTCTACTACCTTAGATTCTGCATTATAGGCAATTAGACTGCGTACATGGGGGATCATGCCACCAATTTCATCCTGGTCATCACTGGCCCTCACCGCATTCACCTCAATAAGGCCAAGCGATTTTCCTGGCGCTATAAATCCCGGATAAAGATGCTTTCCAGCGGCATTGATCACCTTACCTTCTGGCGATATGCCACTGCCCAAAGCGGTGATTTTACCATCGGTAAAAATGAGCGTACAATTATCTACCACAGTGCCATCGCCAATATGAGCGGTAACACCGGTTATGGAGATGGTTTCGGTCTGTGCCGGGGCCGGGGTTTGTTGCCCAAATCCCGTTGGTACAGATCCTATGAGGAGGGCAACTAGTGTATATATTATTTTTTTCATGTCTTTTGAATTATAAACTGTCACAATTGAATCGTTCTTTTTTTCGCTGAGTTGGGGGCTTCATTTTACTGCCACCATCCTTTTCAGCCACCATCATTTTCACTAACTCACCGCGCTCTTTTTTGATAGACTCTCGCAATGCCTTGTCTTGTTCAAGATCAAAATAGGTAGTTCCCTGGATGATGGTTTTTTCAGCCTTGGCATAGACAGACAGCGGATGTGCATTCCACAGCACCAGATCGGCTTCTTTACCTTCTTTGATACTTCCAACACGTTCATCTATATGTAACAATTTGGCTGGATTAATAGTTACCATCTTCCAGGCCTCTTCTTCAGACACGCCACCGTATTTTACAGTTTTACCGGCCTCCTGGTTGAGACGTCTGGACATTTCGCCATCATCACTGTTAATGGCCACCGTAACGCCCTGACTGGCCATAATGGCTGCATTGTATGGGATAGCATCTTTTACTTCATATTTATAGGCCCACCAGTCGCTAAAGGTTGAACCTCCCACACCATGAGCGGCCATTTTATCAGCAACTTTATATCCTTCCAGGATATGGGTGAACGTATTCACTTTAAAACCAAATTTATCGGCCACCTTCATTAACATATTGATCTCGCTTTGAACATATGAGTGACAACTAATAAAGCGCTCCCCATTTAAGATCTCTACCAGTACTTCCATTTCTTCATCGTAGCGGAAGGCTTTGCCACTTTTTTTCAGGGCATCGTATTCCTTGGCTCGCTGAAAATAGTTTACAAAGACCTGTTCAACCCCCATTCTGGTTTGAGGAAAGCGATCATAGCTTTCCCAGTTACTCTGTTTTACATTTTCACCAAGAGCGAATTTTATGAATTTAGGAGAATTCTCAAAGACCAGCTTATCTGCAGACTCCCCCCATTTGAGTCGGAGTATGGCCGAACGGCCCCCAATGGGATTTGCAGAACCGTGCAGTAATTGAACGGTGGTAACGCCACCCGCAAGGTTGCGATAGAGGTCTATGTCTTCAGGATCTATGACGTCGGTCATTTTTACTTCGGCGGAAGAATTCTGTCCGGATTCATTGATAGACAGGCCGGCAATATGGCTGTGTTCATCAATGATGCCTGCTGTAAGGTGTTTTCCGGTCGCATCGATTACCTGGGCATTGCCAGGGCTTAGATCCTTTCCTATTTTGGAGATCTTACCATTTTTAACCAGTACATCCGTATTTTCTAGGACCCCTGCCGCTTCACTCGTCCAAACTGTGGCATTTTTAAAGAGCATGTCCCTGGAAACCTGTTTTTGAGCATATCCATAACCTACGTTTGGATAGGTCACGGGCAACACTCTGGGTGCCTCTTTCTCAGATCCGTTTTCTTCTGTGGTTTTTTCCGAAGGTCCTGCTGTGCGCGTGGCGGTAAATGAACCATCCCCTCCATTGGGCAGTAATAGCCTTCCATTAAAATTATCATCACCTGGAGTAACGCGAGCCGTCATTCTATAGGTTTCCTTCTGCTCGGAATTGAAAGTCAGCGTGATCCAGTCGCTGTCATACTTAAAAGTGGAGCTTAGCTTCACCGTGTCTAGCGTAACTTCTGCCTTTGGTTTAGCAGGTTCACCACTTAACGAAAGTACATAGGTGGTACCTCCCGCTGCAAGCTTATAGGTGCCTCTGATATCTTTTTGGTCCATAGGATTTACAATGTTCTTCTGTCCCTGAACCCAATTCTCGTAAAGGGTGGTCTCCTTGTCGAACAGATTCCCGGAGGTGACCAGGAAATTTGCGTATCGACCGGTTTGCAAACTCCCAATTTCATTCGATTTGCCAAGTAAGGATGCCGGAGTGATGGTCAGGGCTTCTAATGCCCGGGTTTCGGACAAACCATATTCAATGGCCTTCATTACTTTTTCCTTTAGGTTAGCCGGACTCTTCAATTCGTGTAAAGTGAAGCTGAAAGAGATACCATTATCTGCCAATACTTTCGGATTTGAAGGCGCCTGGTTCCAAAAACGCATATCCTTTAAAGCCACAAAATCTGCCTGATAAGGATCTGAAACATCCATGGCGTCCGGGAAATTGATCGGGATGATTAGCGGAGCATTGGTTGCTTTGATGTCATTGATGTTCTCAAATTCGTTACCCCCGCCAAGGATGGCATATTGCTTGCCAAACTCATCTCCAATCTTATCGGCCCGAATAACATTACCGGCATTACCGGCATCAAAGATCTGTACCATGTTGTTGTTTGCCAATAAGGCTTCAAGCGATCTGTCTTTGGTAGCTACATTGCCTTTTTGATACCAGGAGGCATCATAATACATCTGGCGTAACAATGCCATCGATCCCATGAGGGAAGAAGGGTAGGATTGTCTTTTTAAAACACTTTTAGTAAAAGAGAAATACTGAGAAGATCTGTCGTCCAGGATTCGCTCCGCATCATTTCCTTCGGCTTTCAGGGCAATAAGAACGCCTGTGCCCCGGGCAATACCATCCTGAATATGGGAATTAACAACGCCAAAACCTGCTTCTCTCAGGGCTTTTGCACTTTTATCGTCGTATTTAAATTCGGTAATGGCATCTGCCTCCGGCATTATATGATCGTTCCAGTAAAAGCCTTCTCTGGTAGGGTCGTATTGGGGTGATCTGCCACCGCCAGAAGGCCTTTTGGGTTGATCTACGCCAAAAGTAGAGTACACATCAATAAAGGAGGGATAGATGTATTTTCCATTGAGGTCTACCTGAACTGAATTAGAAGGAATACTTACGGAAGTACCCACCGCTACTACTTTCCCGTCTTTTATCAATAGTGTCCCTTTATCAATAATCTGGGTAGGGGTCACATAGATCTTGGCATTGGTAAGTGCGGTATAATTGTTATTTTCTGCTTTAACCCCGTTATTCTTCGGAAAATAATCCTGAGAAAGTAAAGGAGTAGTGCACAGCCAGCATGCGGCGAGCACAAGGAGTCTCCATTTCATATACTGTTAGTTTTTATGTTAGCGGCCTAAAAATAACCAACTAGACAGAACTGATGACGTATTAACCTTAATTTAACACTTGAGGAAAGGGCTAATTTGTAAGCTCTGTCTACTAACCAAAAACAAGATCAAAGCGGATTCTCCTGATGGTAGGCAACCAGTAGCCCCACCACCAGACTATAGCTCTTAATTCCTGCCGACTGATTGTTCGCTTTTAAAAAGGAGTTGTAAAATATTTTAAAAAATGGTTCCAAAGGATTTTCGTAGGAGACCCAGAACCTGTTTAATTCCTCGTAGTCTTTTTGTACCCCCCTATGCACCTGGCTGTACAATTCCTTGAATTGTTCTTCATCCTGGGTTCTTATTTCCGCTAAACAATAGCTAAGTGCATAGGATAGCGCTGCATATCTAATGTATTGATCTTCATTGTTGAGGGCCGCCAAATACCCAATAAAATTAGCTTCATTCTCCGCGGCATACCCCATTTGGTGCCCTATCTCATGGCAACTCACCACGGGAAAGCGGGAGATGGGGATCTTTTGGTTCACCTGGGATTCCAGGGTAAAAGGATTAAGATACCCGCCATACCCCATATAGGTTAACAACAAACTGTAAAGAGATCCTTTGATGCTTGGGTTTTGATAGTGAAAATTGGGTAGCTGAGAATTGAGTCGATCAAAGCCTTGTGCCGTTTTTTTAAAGATCTCCGTATGCGAATACGGAATGGTAACCTGAACGGTATCCATTATGGATACGCTGCTATGAGCTGTATTGGTTTTTTTTACCAACACCCTGGTAAAATCGGATAGTTCTTGTGTGGTATAGGTTGCATTCAGTGCCAGCGTCTTGTAAATAGGTTGCCGGTAATAATTAAGCCCCCAAAGCATATGGAAGGAGAAATAGGCAATGGCGCTCACTACCAGGATGTCCCTTATAAACGGCAAAGGTTTCAGTCGTATGCGTAGTCTATTCTTGTAGATATACCGTACCGCGATCACTACCAGTAAGGCATAAAGGACATCGCCCAGCGAAAAAGGTATCCATCCATAAAGCCAGCGCAAGGCATCTGAGATATAAGGATACAGCCCTGTACTGTAATATTTCTCAACCAACTCTGGCTGATTTTTGATCCATTTTATGGCGAGAATTTGAACGATCAATGAAAGTGCAATGCCATTCTTAAAACGGTAGTTCATGGCGATAAAAATACCCAATTTTATGGGTATGTTCTATTGGTCTCCGTATTTTTGATCCTTAAATAATTTGTATGGAACAAGAAGTACGTCTACTGGAGCCAAGTGTGGTGTGGAAAAATTTTGCAGATCTCAATGCAGTACCCAGACCATCAAAGAAAGAAGAACGCGTCATCGCTTTTATGGAGAACTTCGGTTCTTCATTGGGCCTTGAGACATTTAAAGATGCCGTTGGGAACGTCATTATCAGAAAACCTGCTACCCCAGGTATGGAGTCTAAGAAAACGGTGGTCCTGCAATCGCATCTAGACATGGTGCATCAAAAAAATAATGATATGGTGTTCGATTTTGATAAGGAAGGAATACAGATGCATGTGGTAGGCGATTGGGTAAAGGCAAGGGGTACTACCCTTGGAGCCGACAATGGCATGGGTGTAGCGGCCATCATGGCCCTGCTAGAAAGCAATTCTATTCCTCATCCTCCGTTGGAAGCCTTGTTTACCATAGATGAAGAGACGGGGATGACAGGAGCCAAAGGCTTGCAGCCCGGAGTGTTAAAAGGGGAGATCTTATTAAACCTGGATACGGAGGAAGACGATGAAATAGACATTGGATGCGCCGGCGGGATAGACATAACGGCCGAAGGAACTTACCAGGAGAGCAAGCTGCCAGTGGGTAGTTTGGGATTCCGACTTACGGTAAACGGACTCAACGGCGGACATAGCGGGATTGAGATACACCTTGGCCTTGGAAATGCGAACAAGATCATGAACAGGTTGTTATATGCAGCATCTGAAGCAGGTGAGATAGGTATTGTACAAATAGCCGGCGGCGGTCTTAGAAATGCCATTCCCAGGGAAAGTGTAGCGCATTTTGGGATCAATTCCGGGCATGAAGAAGTCGTGAATGCCATAGAAGAGATGAGTAGGGAAATACAAGAGGAATTGTCTGTGAGAGAGCCTAAACTAAAGATTGAACTTCTGGAGGAAAAGATTGAAGGAGCAAGTATGGAAAAGAACGCTCAAAAAAGCTTACTAGCGGCGCTTTACGGTGTCCATAATGGGGTATTTGCCATGAGTGCCGCCCTAGATGGCCTGGTAGAAACCTCCAATAACCTGGCCCGGGTTGAGGTGGGTCAGGGTAGTATAAAAATAGGATGCCTTACCCGTTCTTCTGTAGAATCCGGAAAATTTGATCTGGCTCATAGCATTAAAAGCGTATTTCAACTGGCGGGCTACAAGGTAAGTTTGAGCGGTGACTATCCCGGGTGGAGCCCTAACCCAAATTCTAAAATCCTGACAATATTGAAAACGCAGTACGAAAAACTATTCAAAGAAACACCGGAGGTAGTTGCCTGCCACGCGGGTCTGGAATGTGGTATTTTAGGGAGTCACTATCCCAATATGGACATGATCAGCTTTGGGCCCACCATTAAAGGTGCGCACTCTCCCGATGAGCGGGTGCAGATCTCTTCGGTCAGGAAATTTTGGAAGTTCCTTCAGGTGATTCTTACCGAGATCCCCAATAAATAATAAAAGCCCGCAATTGCGGGCTTTTATTTATTCGGTTGCCAGATCTACTATTTCCAGATCGAAGACCAAATTGGCGTTGGGGGGAATAGGTCCGCCGCCTTGTTGCCCATAACCTAAATGGGGTGGGATAAATAGTCGCACCTTGTCTCCCACTTTCATATTCATCAATCCTTCTTTAAAACCGGGGATTAACCTGGCCTCCGGACTAAAATCCATAGGAAAGGGTTCATACCCTCCGCCAATCTTGCGCTCTTCATCATATACTTTATAGTTTCTGGCCACTTCCTCATAATTACTGTCGAATAAAGAACCATCCTCTAAATATCCTGCGTAGTTCACTAATACTTTCTGACCAACTTTGGGCTTCTCTCCACTGCTCTCTTTTAAGATCAACATTTTAAGACCAGAGGGTAACGCCTCTAAAGAATTCTTTTGAGATATCATTTCTTTTGCAAAATCTTCCTTCATCTTCTGCATAGCAGCTATCTCTGCCTCTTCTGCGGCAAAGTAATCGCTCATAACCTTAACGGCATCGAAATTTTTGGCCTCTTTCCCGTTGCGGATGATCTCTACCGAATTCATGACGACATCTACAACAGGTTTGTCCTTGGCAGCTGTCTTTGTAACGCCTATAGAATCTACTACATCAATGCCTTCCATTACTTCACCAAATACAGTGTGTACCCCATCTAACCAGGGAGTTTCCTTCAAGGTAATAAAAAACTGACTACCGTTGGTTTTAGGTCCCCCATTGGCCATGGAGAGAATGCCCGCTTTATCATGTCTGAGAGAATCCACAAACTCATCTTTAAACCTGTATCCCGGATTACCTGTCCCCGTGGCAGTAGGATCTCCTCCCTGTATCATAAAATCCTTCATCACCCTGTGAAAAGTGAGTCCGTCAAAATATTTTTTTTCCTTGTACTCCTCACTTACAAAGGGACTTGTTCCTTCTGCGAGGGTAATAAAATTGGCTACGGTCACTGGGGTTTTATCATGTTCCAATTTTACGATAATGTCGCCTTCACTGGTTTTGATATCAGCAAAGATGCCATCCCCAAGATGGGTGTATTGGCTAGATTTACATCCGCTGATCAAGATTAGCATAGCGGTAAGCAGTAGATAGGTATTTTTCATTGTTGTTACTTTTTATTCTTAATTAGTAATGATATTTGGTTCAATAGTCAGTAGCGTAACCGTTGCTTTCAAAGGTACATTTACGCCAATTTTGTTCTTATCCCCGGGATATCCGTAACCCAAAGAAGAAGGAAAGAGAAAAGTTGCTTTTTCACCCTCCTTTAAAAGTTTAATACTGGAACGCAGCCCAGGAAATAGTTCCTGCTTGTCAACCTTATAGATCTGAAGACCAATTTCTTGTTCACTGTAAATGGTATCATTGTTAAAAGTGAAAAGCGCATAGGTAAAACGCACAATGTCGTCCGTTTGTGGGGTATAGGTTGCTACCTCATTTTTTAGATCGTAATAATAACGGCTGCCGTCTGAGGTGGCCAGGTAGGTATGGAGACTGTCTTTCTGAATGATCTCCTGCATCAATTGCTCTTCTGAAGCCAGGAGTTGTTTATTTCTCTCCACAGATTCCTTCATAAAGGAACCAGAATTTACCTTGACAGGTTTACGGGGTTCCGGGCCCTTACAGGCCATAAGACTTATGAAAAGAAACAGTAGCGCAAATTTTTTCATGCCAATAATGCGTTTTTATGTTGTTCCAACAAGGATCTGAAATAGTGGACGGTTTCTTCCATGCTCTTATTGCTTTTTCCCCCGGCAGCATTGGTATGTCCGCCCCCTTCAAAATAGCTGCGGGCAAATTCGTTCACTGAGAAATTGCCTTCCGATCGGAAAGAGATTTTTATGATCCTTTCTTCTTTATTTTCGATAAAAATGACGGCGAACCTGATGCTTTCCAGCGTAAGTCCGTAATTCACAAAACCCTCGGTATCTCCTTTTTTAAATTGATGGGTGTCTAATTCTTCCTGACTCAGCGTTATGTAAGCGGTGCGAAATTCAGGAAGTATCACCATATTCTTCAGGGCACACCCCAGTAGATGCAATCTGCTGGCGGTGTTTGTATCAAATATATTCTTGTGTATCTCCGAGTTCTGCGCTCCTTTATCAATCAGGGTGGCTACCACCCTGTGTGTTTTTCCCGTGGTTGAAGCGTATTTAAAGGAGCCGGTGTCTGTTACAATACCTGCATACAGACAGTTGGCCATATCTTCTGAAATAAGCTCTATGCCCCCTAATGCGGCAATCATATGGAAAATCATCTCACAGGTAGAAGACATAGTCACATCAGAATACATGATGGAGGCATAGGCTGCCGGACTATGATGATGGTCTACCATTACAAAGGTAGCGGAGGCATTTTTCACCGCTTCCTCCATATGTCCTATTCTGCTGAGCTCATTAAAGTCGACCGTGAAAATCACCGTGGCGGTTTCCAAGCTCTTAACTGCGGTATCATTATGTTTCTCAAAATTGATAACCTCATTGGTTCCCGGCATCCATTTTAAGAATTGGGGATAATCATTTGGGGCAATCACAACACTACTGTGCCCGGTGGCTTGTAAATAGAAGTTCAGGGCCAGGGCAGCTCCTATTGCGTCGCCGTCCGGGTTCTTATGGGGAATGATCACTATTTTCTGGGGACTACTAAGCAGGGTTTTCAGTGACCCAACATCGGCTGATTTCATGGGTGCAAAGATACAATTTAATACAAATTTCAATTGCCTAAGAAGGAATAAACCTATATAAGACTATAAGAAATAATTGATTAGTGATTTTTGGATTTGACTATTTTAGTCTATTTCCATCATGGTGTTGTAAGTAGATAGGTAAGATCTTTTTGTGGAACACAATACCAATTCTTTCAAAAGAATTGACTCAACCTACTTTAAAAAAATTAAGACCCACCTCTTTGCGAGGCAGGTCTTATCTGAACTTTTGTTAGTTTATAAAATTGACAACCCCAGTATCCATATCATAAACAGCACCTTTGATATCGATTTCTCCGTTCTCTACCATCGTCTTGATCAACTCACTATGTTTGACAATTTGTTCCATGGCGATACGAACATTGTTTTCACTTACTTCATGAACAAATAGTCTGTTTTTGGAATTTTTCGGACCTTGGGAGACATTAGATATCGTAATAGCCGGTTTAATGTTTGTTAGCATTTTTGTAATATTCCCCAGTTCGGCACCATCGATAGCGGCGTGTATAGCACCGCAATTTTCATGGCCTAAGACAAGGATCAATTTTGCACCCGCAACTTTGGTTGCAAATTCCATACTTCCCAAAATATCGTCATTCACAAAATTTCCGGCTACCCGTGCTACAAAAATATCACCGATTCCTTTATCAAATACATCTTCTACCGGTACGCGGCTATCAACACAGGACAATACGATGGCCTTTGGAAATTGAGCATCAGCACTCTCGCGGATTTGAAAAGAGTGATCCCTTGCGGTAAGATCACTTCGGACGAACCTTTCATTCCCCGCTCTTAAGCTTTCAAGCACCTCTTCCGGAGTTAAGGCGTCCTGTTCTTCTTTTGTTAAAACCGTTTCTACTCGAATTTGATTCCTGTTAATTTTTACAATCCCTGAATTTTCGTTCTTCAAATTTGTTGACTGCCCAATAACTGTAGTTGATATAGCCATTGTAAGGCAGAGACCTAAGGCGTTAAATGCTGATTTCATAATTGAAAGATTTAAATTATTTCAGGACCAAATTTATAACTCAAAAATCAGATTAATACTATTACTATTCACAAAAAATAGTTAAACTATTAATACTTGAAAGTAATACTATTATTTTTGTCTAACGAATTCTCTTAAGAACAAGATTGAAAGTCTAACTTTGAAAAAATTAATTGATTTTATGGGTAGAGCAATTTAGAAGTGACTGAACAATCCAAGTTTGTTTCATTTGGCTTCAGGGCAGTTATAAAAGCTAAGACTCAGCCTATTTTTTATGTAAACATATGTAATAAAGGATATTATCTAATCAACCAATCAAATGCAAATAACAATGAAAAAATATTCTTCTGAATTTTTCCAAATAGGAGTAGGGGTATTACTAGCCAGTTTAGGACTCAAAGTTTTTTTACTTCCGAATGGTTTCCTGGATGGAGGCGTAACCGGTATAGCCATTCTATTGAGCGAATTATACGGATTTAATATTTCCGTCATTCTTATAGCGGTAAGTCTTCCTTTCCTTGTTATGTCATGGTTTACGCTATCGAGGAGAATAACAATAAAGTCGGTCGTAGCCATTATTTCACTGGCGATTGTAGTACATTTTGAAAATTTCACCCCGGTTACGGACGATAAACTCTTAATTTCCATTTTCGGCGGACTATTCTTAGGTGCAGGTATTGGGTTGACCATAAAAAATGGTGCAGTGCTGGATGGTTCTGAGATTCTTGGAATATTTGCAAATAAACAATTTGGCTTTAGTATCGGAAAAGTAGTCTTATTCTTTAATCTGATCTTATTTAGTATTACCGCCATTTCTATTTCGTTAGAAACAGCGATGTATTCAACCCTTACCTTCCTTGTAACTGCTAAAATTATCGATTTGACCATTGAAGGGTTTGAGGACTATGTTGGTTTAATGATAGTATCCGATGATTCCAATACTATTGAAGAACAGCTTATAGGTGTTATAAAAACGGGAACAACTCTCTACAGGGCATCAAAAGGTTATGGAAAACGCGGCGCACGTAAGGAAAGGGATATAATACATACGGTAATTAATAGAATTGACATAAGAAGGACCTACAGGCTGATAGAGGATATTGATAAAAATGCATTTATAATCGAATTCGATGTGAATAATATTAAAGGAGGTTTACTTAAGGAATATTTGAATAAAGAAAATATCAAAAACCTCTTGCCAACCTGGAAACTGGACTAAGAGTTTTAACGCTTTCTCAATAACTCTAGGCGTCATAATTATTTGGCGAAGCAAAAGTATTAGATTCAGAGATTTCTCCTTTTGTATATATTTCAATGAAAATTCTTGTTATAAGGCTTAATTTTTGCACTTCTTACTGGATTAGCTCTCAATTCTTTTATTTTTAAGTTTTTAAATGTATTTCTCCATGAACTATTCCAACCACTTCTGCCTCGGCATATTTGTTGTTTTATTTATCAGTTGTAAATCTGGGCAAGTCCCGGAACAGCCACAGCGCTCGCAGGATTCTTTCACTATTGCCTTTGGTTCCTGTAATAAACACACGGTAAAGAACCACCTTTGGGATGATGTGCTGGCGGCGAAGCCAGATGTTTGGATATGGGGTGGTGACATTGTTTATGCCGATACTGATAAGGCTTCAGAAATTGCGCGTATGTTCGATATTCAGAAAGAGATTCCAGGCTACAAGGCTATTTGTGAACAAATGCAGGTGATAGGTACCTGGGACGATCATGATTACGGACTAAATGACGGAGGGGAAGAATTTGCATCGAAAGCCGCCAGTGAGCAGGTATTCCTCGATTTTATGGATGTTCCTTTGGATAGCCCTCGCAGAGAACAGCAAGGAGTTTACACAAGTCATACCTATGATCTTCCCGAGGGATCTGTAAAGATATTGGTTCTGGACACTCGCTATTTCCGATCGGCTTTAACCCCATCAACGGACAAGAGTAAACGCTACCAACCCGGCACTTACGGAGAAGGAACAATGTTAGGGGAGGCACAATGGGCCTGGCTGGAGGAGGAATTACGGAATTCTAAAGCCAACTTTAATATTCTTATAAGTAGTATTCAGTTCTTGTCTAGCCAACACGGGTTTGAGACCTGGGGAAATTTCCCTCATGAAGTGGATAAGTTAAATAATCTCATTGAAGAATCGGGTGCTGAGGGGGTAATAGTTTTATCGGGAGATCGTCATATCTCAGAATTTTCTAAAATAACTTTACCCGGGCTTTCCTATCCGCTGATCGATTTTACAAGCAGCGGCTTAACTCATGTGTATGCGAGTTATTCAGGGGAACCAAATCCATATAGAATAGGGGAGGTGATCGCAGAAAAAAGCTTTGGACTGCTTATCCTAAATATATCATCTAATGAAGTGCATATGCAAATGGTGGGGGACCATGGTAAAGTGCTCAATGAGTTAACACAACAGTATTAATGTTGTGGGTTGAGGTCAGAAAGTGTATTTTTGCCGAAAATTTTTAAGAATGACATCAAAAAGAACATTTACCATGATCAAGCCCGATGCGGTTGAGAATGGCCATATAGGAGCTATTTTGGAAAAGATCACCTCCGCGGGCTTTAAGATCATAGCCATGAAATACACTCAGTTAAGCAAACGCGATGCACAAGAATTCTACGCGATTCACAAAGAACGTCCTTTCTATGGGGAATTGGTGGCCTTTATGACCAGAGGACCAATTGTAGCGGCTATCCTGGAGAAAGACAACGCGGTGGAAGACTTTAGAGCACTGATAGGCGCTACCAATCCTGCTGAAGCGGCCGAAGGAACGATTCGGAAGTTATTTGCAAAAGATATTGGGGAGAATGCTGTACACGGTTCAGATAGCGATGAAAATGCTGCCATTGAAGGAGCTTTCCATTTTTCCGGAAGAGAGATATATTAACAGATATTGCCCTATATAATTTAAAGGACCTTCTCCGGAAGGTCCTTTTTTTTGTTTCTCAGCATGTTATTAGCGAAGCACGATCTTTGAAACTATTTCGCGCCCCAACTCTTCATTGATCAAGGCGATAATTTTTGATTTACCATGACTTAATTCTTCCCTGAGAACAGAGGATGAGAGCGAAACAAAAAGTGTGCTGTTTTGCAGGTCAATGGCCGTGGTATAGTTATTTACGCCATTTCCCATAAGAGATACCCAGGCTTCTTTTACCAATACCTTGTCTATGCCTTTCTGTAACTTATTGGTGGAAATAAATTCTTGCAAGCCTTCACCCAGTGATATGTTGTTCTTTTTTCGGACCACCTTACTCCAGAATTATAGGTTGATATCGTTCATAAGTATAGGTAATTTGGTCCTCATTCCTGAGGGCTAGCGCAGTTTCAGAAATGGAGATGATCTCCTCTTCCCAGGTATCCATGGTACTTTCATACGTCATAATAAAAATGCCTTCACGATCTGTTATGCTAAAGTATTCTGCATCATCTGAAGTTATAAAACTGCCATCTGCAAGGGGTTGTACTTTTTTACGGTATCCTTTAATGCCCGTTATTTCAATATAATCGACAGTTGAATTCATCTCATAGGTCTTTGTATCACCATTAGGAAAGTTCACTTTTTTAATCTCCCAGTACCCATCCAGAAATGTAAGGTCTTCTTTGGTGACCGAATGGCCGCAAGAACAAAGGAAAAAAAGGAATACTACTATAGATAGTTGTTTCATTTCAGGGGAAATATCTTATAGGTTTGATGAATTTCTTTGATGATCTTTTCGGTACGTTCGGCATGGGTATCACTTATAAAGATCTGCCCAAAATTCTTATCTTCTACTAAGGTAATGATATGTGCCACTCTATGTTCATCCAGCTTGTCAAAAATATCGTCCAACAATAAGATGGGGGTGGTATTTACCAAAGCCTTCAGAAAATGAAACTGCGCAAATTTCAAGGCGATCAGAAAGGACTTTTGTTGTCCCTGACTCCCAAATTTCTTGATTGGATACTCCCCAATCTGAAAATCGAGGTCGTCTTTATGGATCCCTACACTGGTGTACTGAAGGGCCCTGTCTCGTTCTATATTGGAAGTTAACAACTCACTTAGTTCTGCTTCATGCAGCCTGGAATTGTAGACCAGGCTAACGTCTTCACTTTCTCCGGAAATGAGTTTGTATTGTTCTTGGAAAATAGGTTCAAATTTTTCAATAAAGTTGGCTCTCTTTTCGTAGATCTCCTGCCCGTAAGAATGCAATTGGTCATTGTAAATGCTTAAAGTTCCTGGATCGAAGGTGTGGTTGGCAGCAAAATACTTCAGCAGGGCATTGCGCTGAGCCAATACCTTCTGATAATTCATCAGGGATTGCAGGTATGCCCGGTCCGATTGGGAGATAACCCCATCCATGAATTTTCTGCGCGTATCACTTCCTTCTATGATCAGATCTCTGTCTGCTGGTGAAATGATCACTAATGGAAGAAGCCCAATATGGTCTGCTAGTCTTTCATAGGTCTTCCCATTTCTGCGAATAATTTTTTTAACATTGCGTTTTAGGGAGCAAACAATCTTCTCTTCGCGTTCGTTTAACATAAAATTCCCCTCGATCACAAAAAAATCGGCACCGTGTTTAATATTCTGAGTGGCAATAGGATTGAAGTAGCTCTTCCCAAAAGACAGATGATAAATTGCATCGAGCATATTGGTTTTGCCAATGCCATTGTTTCCGACAAAGCAATTTATTTTAGTGTCGAATTCAAAGTTGACATCACTAAAATTCTTGTAATTAAGAAGAGAAATATTCTGAAGAAACATTCAATGAGATCTTGAAATTGATTTTTCGGGCCGTAAAATATCCAAAAATAACAAATAAATACCCTTCGGTTTTGGAATAAAACTTTATTTTTGCGCGATCAATTAAAGGAACTATGGCAACATACAAAAAGAGGGGTTACAAGCCTAAAAATAAGGAAGAAGAAAGAGCATTGGCAGAACAGGGCAGTACAACGGCAGAGGTATTCAGCTCCTTGGACGAAAGTGCTTCTCGTTCAGAGCAGTGGGTTGCCCGCAACCAGAACTATATTCTGGGTGTGATTGGGGTGGTCGCTGTAGCTGTTTTAGCCTATTTAGGGTACTATCAATTTGTACAAGAGCCAAAGAACGCTAGTGCTGCGAATGAAATGCTCTACCCTAACCAATACTTTAACGAAGCATTACAGAGCACAACGGAAAAGGATTCATTGTTTATGTTGGCCTTGAATGGTGCAGAAGGAAAATATGGTTATCTGGATATTATAGAAGAGTATTCAGGAACCCCATCTGCGAATATTGCCACCTATTCAGCCGGAATGGCATACAAAGAATTGCAACAGTATGATAAGGCCATAGAATATTTGGAAAAAGTGGCTCCGGATGAAGAGATCACGGCTTCATTGGCTTTAGGAGGAATTGGTGACTCTTTCCTTCAACTGGGACAAACAGAAGATGCTCTGAACTATTACGAAAAAGCATTTGCTAAGGACGTCAATGAACTTACAACCCCCAGGTATTTATACAAGGCAGGAATTGCTGCGTTGGAGCTTGGATCCAAAGAAAAAGCACTTGGGTATTTTCAGCGTATCAAAGATGATTTTCCAAATTCTGAGGAAGCGAGGACGATCGATGTTTTCATAGGGATGGCTCAAACCCAATAAAATGGCTACTGCAAACCGAAATTTATCTCAGTACGATAAGGAGGGGATACCAAATGCCGATCATCTGAAGATCGGGTTGGTGGTTTCTGAATGGAATGCAGAGATTACAGAAGGACTTTTTAAAGGAGCACACAGCACTCTAATAGATTGCGGGGTGAAGAAAATCAACATCCTTCGCTGGGATGTGCCGGGTAGTTTTGAACTTACCTTTGGTTGTAAAAAAATGATACAGGAGGAAAAGCCCGATGCAATCATTGCCATCGGAAGCGTGATCCGGGGAGAAACAATGCATTTCGATTTTGTGTGTAGTGCTACTGCACAGGGTATAAAGGACCTCAATCTTCAGTTTTCAACTCCAGTGATCTTTTGTGTTCTAACCGATGACACCTTGCATCAAGCCCAGGATAGAAGCGGGGGCAGACACGGAAATAAGGGCACAGAAGCAGCGGTTGCTGCCATTAAGATGGCTGCTTTGGGATCCAGAAATTAGAGATTTCTCACATCTATCCCTTTCATCACTGAGTCTGAAAGGCTTGTTTCGGCATCATAAATAAGCCTTTCTCCTTGATGTTAACAAATTTTGGGAGCCATCGTTCTGCACTTTTTTTATATTTAAGTACATTTGACGGAGGAGCAATATGGGACGATTTACGAAACTGCGGAAGAACAAAAAATACAATTACACACCACGATATTTTGATGATAAAGGGGAGGGGAACCCTTATAAAATAGAACGAAAACTGGATAGGTTTCGTTCCACCATAGAGACCCCAAGGGGAATAAAATCTAAATTAAATCAGGCCATGTCTGACCTCCGCAGGGGGGGTGATCAACACTATAAACTACGCATGCTGATTATCATTGCGATCCTCGTTTTTATTTTCCTCTATATTATAGATTTTGATCTATCCATTTTCTTGAATAACTAATGGCAGATATCATACAACTCTTGCCAGATCATGTGGCGAATCAAATTGCAGCCGGGGAAGTGGTGCAGCGTCCAGCTTCTGTGGTAAAGGAGTTGTTGGAAAACGCTGTAGATGCTGGTGCAGCCACCATTCAGCTTATCGTAAAGGACGGGGGTAAAACACTTATTCAGGTGGTAGATGACGGGATTGGGATGAGTCCAACCGATGCCCGCCTAAGCTTTGAGCGCCATGCCACCTCCAAGATCCGAAGTGCAGAAGATCTTTTTAAACTTCATACCAAAGGATTCAGGGGAGAGGCTCTGGCCTCTATAGCGGCCATTGCGCACGTTGAGATGCATACCAGGCCAAAAGATGAGGAGGTTGGCACTTACCTAAAAATGGAAGGGAGTACGGTAGTGTCACAGGAAGTAGCGGTAACACCCATAGGAACTTCTATCGCCGTTAAAAATCTTTTCTATAACATACCAGCTCGCCGTAATTTTCTAAAATCCAATCAAGTAGAATTCAGACATATTACCGATGAATTTCACCGCGTGGCATTGGCACATCCGGGGATCAATTTTTACTTTTTTCACAATGGGAGTGAATTATTTCATTTAACAGCGCATTCCCTGAAGAAACGGATCGTTCAGGTATTTGGCCATAAGACGGATGAAAAATTAGTACCGGTACGTGAAGAAACACAGGTAGTAACCATAGAGGGGTTCATTTGCAAACCTTCATTCGCTAAAAAGAGCAGGGGAGAGCAATTTTTCTTTGTCAATGATAGATTTATAAAAAGTCCGTATTTGCATCACGCCATCCTTTCCGCCTTTGAAGGGCTTATAAAACCGGAGGCGCATCCTGGATATTTCTTATATCTAACGGTAGATCCCACTTCAATAGATATCAATATCCATCCTACTAAAACCGAAATTAAGTTTGATGATGAGCATACGCTGTATGCTATCTTAAGATCGGCGGTTAAACACAGTCTTGGGCAATTTCATTTAACCCCAAGCCTGGATTTCGAAAAGGATCAGAATTTAGAGACTCCCTATGCATATCAACATAAGGAAGCCCATCTTCCGGGCGTTTCGGTAGATCCCGGTTTTAATCCATTTGCTGAGACCACGACCAGATCTGCCACAGGAAGACTTTATAAGAAGGGGTCTCCCGAGGGTTGGGAAAATCTTTATATGGGTCTTGAATCTAAGGCTAGCAGGGAAGAATCCTTTAGCAGTGTACACTATGAATCGGAAACCATTTCCGGGTCCATTTTCCCACATGCCGAAGTACAGGAAGAAAATGACACCACCACTTTTCAGCTGAGGCGAAAATATATTGTGACTACCATAAGGTCCGGGATGCTGATCATTGATCAAAGCAGGGCACATCAACGGGTATTATACGAAAAGTTCTTGAGGAGCATGACGCTAAAAGAGACCTTGAGTCAGCAACTACTGTTCCCTATCTCCTTATC
This sequence comes from Muriicola sp., assembly GCF_049669965.1. Classification (NCBI taxonomy): domain Bacteria; kingdom Pseudomonadati; phylum Bacteroidota; class Flavobacteriia; order Flavobacteriales; family Flavobacteriaceae; genus Muriicola; species Muriicola sp. The sequence goes on from NZ_JBATLB010000056.1 coordinate 26,891, forward strand.
ATTCTCCAAAGGCGAATTGACCATCTTAAAAGACATGAAAGATCACTTGCATGCCTTAGGATTTATTTTTGGGGAAGAGCAGGAGGAACAGCTACTCATCAAAGGATTGCCACCTATGATTGGAGAGAAAGAAGCAGAAGAAGTGTTGGATCAGCTTATTTCAGAATGCTCCATGGAAAGTAGTTCTACCAATTTTTCACAATCTGATATGCTCGCAAAAGCGTTGAGCAAATCACTCTCAGTAAAAACCGGCGATTTGTTAGACAATGTATCCCAACTGGCTTTAGTAAATGATCTGTTTGCCTGTAAGGAAACTTTGTTAAGTCCGTTTAATAAACCAATCTTTATAACGTTATCCGAAAGCGAAATCGATAAAAAATTCAATTAAATGGGAAGACTTACCGGGGCCATAAAGCACCTTCTGATCATCAACATACTCTTTTTTGTGGCTACCAGCCTTTACGAAGTGCAAATGTTACAATGGTTCTCCCTTTGGTTTCCGGAGAACGAAAATTTCGCCTTATGGCAGGTCATTTCCCACATGTTTATGCACGGGGGGTTTATGCATATCCTTTTTAATATGTACGCTTTATGGGCCTTTGGATCACCTTTGGAACAAATGTGGGGTAAAAATAAATTCTTGTTCTTTTATTTTTCAGCGGGAATTGGGGCTGCCATCATCCATACGGCAGTAAACTATTACTATTTCACTGAGGGAATGGATGTTCTTATAAATTCAGGCCTGGCCAAAGCGGAGGTTATGGATATTATATCTCAAGGAAAATTTAGTCCAAGCTGGTATAACCTTGCACCTAAAAGCACCATAGATAATTTTTTGATGGCATACTCTACCCCTGCGGTTGGGGCCTCAGGTGCTATTTATGGGGTCCTGGTGGCCTTTGGCATGTCGTTCCCCAACAGTGAACTTTTTCTTATTTTTCTGCCTGTGCCTATCAAAGCAAAGTATTTTATTCCTGTGCTAATAGGACTCGACCTGTTCTCTGGTGTTACGGGATACTCTATCTTTGGACAGGGAATCGCTCATTTTGCACACGTGGGAGGTGCCCTATTTGGATTTATTATGATGTGGTATTGGAAAAAAAGGCAGTTCAATAAAAACAGGTGGAACTAGATGAGTACAGGAGGACTTCGTTATCAATACGCCCGGCTTAGCATAGCAGAGAAGCTGATCACTATAAATGTGGCGGTGTTTATATTAAATGCACTATTGCCATTTCTATTGGGCTTTGGGCGTAATGCTATTTCCCAATGGTTTGAACTTCCTGTGGACCTTATGGCCTATATCACACAGCCCTGGTCTATCATTACCTATTCCTTTTTCCATGCAGATCTTTGGCATTTGTTTTTTAATATGCTCTTGCTTTATTTTTCAGCCCGGATTTTCCTGAATATATTCTCTGCCAGAAAATTAATCAATGTATATTTCTTAGGAGTGATCCTTGGAGGCCTGTTCTTTGTTGTAAGTTATAATATCTTTCCGGTTTTTTTGGGAGCTAATACTTCCATTATCGGAGCTTCAGCCGGTGTGACGGCCGTCCTTATCTTTATTTGTGCCTATATTCCCAATCAGATAGTACGTGTAGTTTTCTTTAATGTTAAATTGTGGTATTTAGGAGCTTTTTTTGTCCTCCTCGATCTAGTACAGATCCCGGCTAATAATTCCGGAGGACATCTGGCACACTTGGGTGGCGCCCTACTTGGTTACGTTTACGCAAGGCAATTGACCAAGGGGAAGGATATAGGAGAAGGTTTCTCAAAATTACTGGACGCATTGGGGGCAATGTTTAAGCCTAAGGAGAAAAAGGCATCAATGAAAACGGTCTATCGAAAAACCACTGCTTCGGCCAAATCCAAGGTAGACTACGACAAAGAAAGTCGCCAACGAAAAATTGATTCTATTCTGGATAAGATCAGCAAATCTGGATATGAAAGCCTTACCAAAGCTGAAAAAGACTTTTTATTTAAGGCCGGGAAAGAAGAATAATATGTATGTGGTCTAGATTTAATTTGGTATCCACTTTTAAGGTGATTTCTATATTCACTTCCGTATTATTGATCATTTTTTGTTTCTACAGTACTTCATCCTACTTTGATTTTACAGTGTTGGATCTTGCCGGCTTGGTTGTCCCTTACATAGTTTTGGTTAATATTCTCTTATTGATCTATTGGGTATTTAGGAAAGATCGATTTTTTTTCCTTGTCTTAACACCCCTTATTTTATGGTATTTCATTCTTGGTCCATTTTTTAAGATTTTTTCACTGGAGGGAGAGCATCCATCAGAAGCAATATCTGTTTTGACCTATAATGTTTTCGGATTTGGAGGGTATTATAAATACAGGGGTCAGGACATCGTAAAAAGGACTGTTGATTTCGTAAATAAGCAAGATGCCGATATCGTTTGTTTCCAGGAATTTGACCGGTGGAGGATATCATCAACTGATTTTAAGGATTACCCTTATCAGTTCGTTTATCAATTTAATAATAAGAAACGATATTCACCCTTGGCGATCTTGTCAAAATTCCCGATCATAAACCAAGGCTCTTTAAACTTTCAAGGTACTGGTAATAATACTATTTATGCCGATATCGTAAAAAAGACAGATACCATAAGAGTTTATAATGTTCATTTGCAATCTTTAGCCATACAACCGGGATCATTTAAAAGAGAAAACCCTTTGAGGATCTATAATAGATTAGGATCAACTTTTGAGTATCAAACAATTCAAGCAGAGCAAATAATAAAACACAGTAGGAATTCCCCATTTCCCAAAATAATATGCGGAGATTTTAATAATACACAGTATTCCAGGATATACCAAAGAATCAGGTCTCGTATGAAAGATTCATATTTAGAGAAGGGTTCCGGATTTGGTAGGACACTTGAATTTAAATTCTTGCCATTTAGAATAGATTATATTTTAACAGATCCTGATTTTGAAGTGTTAGAACATAAGAATTTTGAAGCGGTCTTATCCGATCACTTTCCTGTTATGGCATCCATTA
>NZ_JBATLB010000057.1:0-2710 GCF_049669965.1 Muriicola sp.
AGCATGAAACAGATATGGTTCTGAAAGCGGCTATTGCTCATTTATGGTTCGTGACAATTCATCCATTCGATGATGGAAACGGACGAATTACAAGAGCAATTACAGATATGACATTGGCGCGTTCTGACAAAAGTATTAGGCGGTTCTACAGTATGTCTGCACAAATTAGGGTTGAAAGAAAACAGTATTATGAAAAACTTGAGAAAACACAAAAAGGAAATTCAGATATTACAGAATGGATTTTGTGGTTTTTACAATGTTTAATAAATGCTATTGACTCCACAGATGAGACTTTATCGAAAATACTTCATAAAGCAGAATTTTGGAAAATACATTCCACCACAATTCTCAATGATAGACAGCAAAAAATAATAAACAGACTACTTGATGGATTTGACGGAAAGTTAACAACCTCGAAATGGGGAAAAATTAACAAGTGCTCTCAAGATACGGCTCTTAGAGATATTCAAGATTTGATTAAGAAGGATATCTTACAAAAAGAAGCGAGCGGTGGACGAAGCACAAATTATGAATTGAAAGAAATGCCAGGCGGTAACAATGTATAAAAATAATAGCCGTTTCAGTAGTAAATTCAAGGATTGTAGCCCGCTTCAGCTTTTCTGTAACTTGACAGGAAAGTGCCACGCAGTCGGCTACTATTCTTATACTAAACGTTGGTGTGCCACGAAGCTGTGGAAATCCAGCAGGTGTAAATCCTGCCTAAATAATTTGCTGTTCATTTAGAAGAGATGCAGACAGATAAGCTCGCGAGGGTGACACTGAAGCTCTGTATACTCAAATGACCAAGCCGTAATGCGCGAGTGTGAACCCATAGTAGCTTCGAGAAGTGTATCAGTAGATGGGGAGAGTTTTGACGGTCTTCGAACCCTGTTACGTTGCATGGATAAACAGCGATGCGAAGTGCAACGGTCTACCGGAGTCATAGGGATGGCGTGGTTATAGATGGATTTTTACGGAACGTGGGAGATCTCTTGTTTTAAAGATTGGCAATCTTAAACAGGCCGATATAAGCATAGCGAAATTCGGCAGGGAAATAAGAGAAGTCGGAGGAGCCCATATTACTGCACGACCCAATGGACAACAAAACCATTGGATAGGGAAGGGGCTCTACTTTAGAGAAGCTTATATGAAAAACAGAACGACCTATATTGATGCAAATCTATTAGTAAGTCCATCGTCTATAACGACCGATGAGAAAGTTCGTGTATTTCAAAGGAAGCTATACATTAGAGCCAAGCAAGACAAAGATTTTAAAGCCTATAGTTTAAGCGATAAACTGAGTTTAGACTATGTGTTGCAAGAATCTTACCGTAGGGTAAAACAGAATTATTCCAAAGGAACAGGTGTTGATAAGATTTCATTTGCAGATATTGAGAAATACGGTGTTTCCAAATTTCTCAGAGAACTGCAAGAAGAACTACGAACCAACACTTACCGGTGTCAACCCGTGCGACAGGTTGAGATACCGAAGGAGAAGAAAGGCGATTTTCGTATGTTGGGCATTCCCACCATAAGAGACAGAGTAGCACAAATGGCAGTAAAGATGCTAATTGAGCCACTTTGGGAAGCCGACTTTATCGATACTTCGTATGGATTTCGGCCTAAGCGAGGAGCCAAGGATGCGGTAAAGCAGATAAAACAGAACATTTACGATGGTCATTATTTTATTTATGACGCAGATTTGTCAAAATACTTTGATACCATTCCGCATGATAGGCTGTTTATTTTGCTTAAAGAGCGCATCAAGGACAGCGGGATTCTGAATATTATTAAACAATGGTTATGCGCCCCAAAACAATTAAAGAATGGCGAGCTTCGGGCAAGTACAGCAGGAACTCCTCAGGGAGGTGTTATCAGTCCATTGTTATCTAATATTTACCTACATGCTTTTGACAGAATAGTAAGCAATCCAAATGGAAAGTTTGCCAAGGCGAATATTCGTATAGTTCGCTATGCAGATGACTTTGTGCTGATGGGGAACTACTATTACAGTCGGGAAATATTAGCATATATTGATTCATTAATGAGAAGAATGGGGCTTAAGATCAATAAGGACAAGACCTCGTTATTGCATGTGCATAAGAGGAGTCTGTTCTTTTTAGGTTTTGAGTTCAGGATAATTCGTTCCAAGTTTTCATGGAACAAACACAATTATACAAACGTTCGACCGAGTATGAAATCGAGGAGTAAACTATTTGCAAAGATTCGGGAGCTTTTAGAAAAGCGCCGACACTGGAAGATAGCCCCCTTAATTTACAAGCTCAACTCATTACTCATTGGTTGGTTAAATTATTTTTCGATTAGTAAAGTAACCCACATTTGGGAGACCATAAAAGTGATCATTAAACAACTGGACTATAAACTATTTAAATGGCTCAAAAGCAAAGGACGTAAAGCGCACAAGTTGCTACGCCAGCAGCCGTATAATACCTTTGTGAAAGGCAAAGGTTTGTTAGACTTGGAAAAGTATGCACGTTTGAAAACCCTTGCGAATTACGAAGTAATCATGAACACCGATTAAATAAACACTATTGTGAATAAAATCAATGAAGAACTCTATCGGTAAGCCGTATGAGATTATTTGCGACTGAATAAAGAGCAAATACCATTCGCGTACGGTTTGATGAAGGGGGTGCTGATAGTTTGCTTAAATTTATTACTTTTACAGGTGATAATTAGAGTGGACTAT